>NZ_CAWURG010000064.1:0-24750 GCF_963924895.1 uncultured Sphaerotilus sp. | reverse complement strand
CGGAGCTTTTCTAGGTCTTCTGGGGAAAGCGAGAAGTCACGGCTCTTGAGCATGGTCTCATATCATTGATTTGATTCCAAAATTCTACAGGCAATCGTATAAATTTTAAACAACAATCAAACTTGATTGAGACTGCTTACTATTGAATTTAATATCCTTGTCCGAGAAAACTATTACGTCGGTGCCGAAGATGACTAGCAGATCGCAGAGTTCTTTCCCTTCGCCCTTGAAGAGATTTGGGTAACTCCAGAGGCTTAGAAATGTCTTCTCGCAAAGCTGCGCAAGCGCTCGCTCTGAGATTGTTGATCCTTGAGATCTGTAGATGGGCTTCAAGGTGGCTTTTCGAGATGTCTGACGCCTGACTTCAGCGGCTGCCGTAGGCATTCCGCTGGGAGGAAATGTTAGGCGCTTGATTCCGCAAAGTGGTAGCTTGAATGGCAGACCAAAGCTGGGGAAGACGCGCGTCTCAGTTCAATTATTTAACATTTGGATAGTTTGCGTTCGGCAAAAAGTAGGTCTCAATGAGGTCACGGAAGAGTCGATGCGTGCCGTTCGGAGAATTCAACGTCGTCTTCGTGATTTCGATGACTGATAAGTCATTCTTGCTCTTCTTAAGACCATCAGCGCAGAGTTCGAAGACAGTATCTCTATCCTTGTGGTGGCTTACCACGCATAAATTGTTGATGCCACCGTAGTCGGAGGTCTTTGCGTTCAGCTCCAAGACATTGCGCAAAAATACGTCGTGCTCCGGGTTGCTTCGGCCGCGAACAAAATGAACTTCGTACAAATATTTCGCCATTCTGGCTCTCCTTAAAACCTGCATGTCTGGAAGTGGTCGCGATCAATGTGTGAGCGCTTAACTAATGAAAGGGACATCCCCAAGCCCCCTGCCAGCCACCCGAGGTTTTTCCTCATGCGCTGAAGGCGAGCCGGATCGACGATGGGGTTGCTCAATCTCAAACGCGATCCAACTGACGCAATGAGATGTCCGTGACCACTGTAATTCTCGGCTTCGATCTCGCCAAGAACGTATTTGCCCTGCACGGTTTCAATGCTACCGGTCGGGCGTGTCTGGTACGCCCGAGCGTGCGGCGCGATTAGTTGCTGGAGTCGCTAGCGAATGGAGCCCCCAAGCACGTCTTTCATCAGGGTCAGCGGCACCAGAAGCCGCATTAAAGACCGGTTGTGGTTTTGCAGTCCGCACCTTGTTTTCCCTGTCAGCCGTTGGTTTTGCGCGCGTTGGTCGGATATTTTAATTTACTCAGATGGGTTTCATGGGAATCCGCACGAAGAGGTTTTTTGGACTTCGCGGGGATGCCCTTGTAGCTTCAATCAGCAGCCGATTAACCGGCTTGCTGTATTGACATGTTGTGCGTATATAAGTGTGAAATTGCGACGGAGTTCGAGCCAAATGCTGAACGTTTTACCGTGCCGTCATCATTAAACTCGATATATTTCAACAAATCCTCCTTTGTTGTGTATATTACACGCCCAGAGAGTGTAAAGTGCTCCCAGAAGTTTTCCTTCCCAAGATTTAAGTGCTCCAACATTTTGAATTCAATTAATAGACATTTAAATTGTCCCGTGTCAACACTGGAGCATAAACAATTGAAATACAGTAACGCTAACTCATCTGCCGATAATTGAGCCCTTAAAATTCTGGAGTAATTCTCCTTTTCCTCTTTTGATAGGGTGGAGTAATTTATAAATTTTAAGATTTGATAAAGCCCTCGAAAATAGTGCCCTACAATATGGTTTTCGAAATCTTGGAAAGATTTATATCTTTCGTGTGACAAATGTATATTTCCGCTGTCATTACCCATCCAAGATAATATTGATGAAAATACGGCTCTACCAGATGAGTCTTCTTGATGGGCATTAATGATGCTACACAATAATTTGTCATTAAACTTTAATGACTCTAGGGTATCAGCATGTAGCTTAAGAAGGTTAAAGAATGTAGTTTCAAACACTTGCCTTTTTGAAGACTCGCTTTGCTCGTGAAGCGAGGTTGCAGTTCGGCTAAATTCTTTTCTAGTTAACGCTAGTTCTGTTTTTTGAACAATTATGGTGATAATCAAGCCAATAAACATTAAAAAGGTAAGTATAGGATTTAAAACTCCGCCAAAAAAATCGCCGAATTCACCTAGTGCCCATTTGCTTGAAGGAAGAAAGCTGGCTCTCAGTAATAAATTTACACTAAATACTATTAGTGAGACAATGAGTGCAAATCTGAAAATCTTATACAGATTCTTTGTCGTGTTATCATCCGACTCCCCAACTATAGATTCAAAATTTTCATAAATACTATTATCTACATTGTAAACATATTTTACTATCCATGAGTATATCTTATTCATAATATAATCCAATGTTTATCCTATGCGTATGAATTAATATGTACGTCACGCCTTGCTGGCGCAACAACCATGCTGCTGCATATCAGCCTGCATCCGCAATAGCACAAGTCCGCACCAGATCTGAAATTTTTCTCTGTATTGCATAGATTTACTCCCGTAAAGCCGACTCAAAGCCACGGAAGCATAGTTTTTCATTTCGATTTCGCGCGTGAATAAATTCACGCTCAACCTGATTCCACCTCGAACCGGACGAGATTTGATCCCCGCATACTTTTCACCCTGCCAGCGACCTCGCGCGCCGACGCTGAAGCTCCGCTGAACCGTCTCGGTTGTTGCGCCCGGTTACCGAAACAAGTTGTTTCAGGTCAAGCCCCCTGCAGATCCGCCTGCGCAAGATGGTTTTTGACGGGGAGCTGTAACCCCCGTCGCACAGGAGCCCCTCATGCGCACACCGAACACCCACCCCGTTCCCGCCCTGCGGCGGATCTCCACGGCGCTCCTGGCGCTGGGCTTGGCGGGCGCGGCCCTCGCGGCGCCGCTGTGTCGCGCCCCGGCGAACCTGCTCGCCAACCCCGGTTTCGAGAGCGGCCGTGCCTCGCCGGGTGGCAGCCCTCCCGGCTGGACCTTCCAGTCCGCCTACAGCGGCGCGCTGGGCAGCTGGGACACCGATGTCGCCCACAGCGGCCGGCGCAGCGTGCGCATCGACGCCACGCGCCCGGAAGACAGCCTCTGGCTGCAGAGCGCGGCGGTCCCGGTCAACACGCCGCTGTTCCTCGGCGGCTGGATCAAGTCCGACAACCTCCAGCGCCCCGACCAGCCCA
Source organism: uncultured Sphaerotilus sp. (assembly GCF_963924895.1). Lineage (NCBI taxonomy): Bacteria > Pseudomonadati > Pseudomonadota > Betaproteobacteria > Burkholderiales > Sphaerotilaceae > Sphaerotilus > uncultured Sphaerotilus sp. Next base: position 21,569 of record NZ_CAWURG010000064.1, on the reverse strand, counting down.
GCAGTCCGGGCGCCACCATCTCGGTGCTCGGCCGCTGGGACCAGCCCGCCCCAACCCTGGGCACGACGCCGTGGCACCCGGTCGGCATGAGCTTCATCACCGACACCAGCCCGCTGCTGGTCTCGGCGCGGCTCGGTTTCTGGGGCGGACTGGCCACCGGCACGGCCTGGTACGATGACCTGACGCTGGTGCCGCGGGTGGCGGATGCGCCGCATCCGCGCTGGAAGATCCTGCTGCTGGTCTATCCGCAGACGGACGCCGTCATCCCCGGCCCGAACGGCACCCAGCGCCATGTGCAGGGCACGTCCTCGCCCGCCGAACTGGCCAAGACCGCCGAGCAGGCGAAGCTGTTCGTCGAGCGCGACATCCCGGCCCTGACCAGCGGCAACATGCTGCCCACGCTGACCGTCCGCCACGCCCGCCAGCCGATGAAGACGCTGTCGCCGGTCGGCGAGGGCTGGTGGCCGGCGCAGGGGGATGTGCTGTCGGAGCTGGACCCGGCCTTCGATTCGGTGATCGTGGTGTGGGATCCGCGGGTGAAGGACGTGGCCACGGGCGAGTCGCTGTGGATCGGGGGCGGCGCCGGGTTGACGCAGGCGCGTGGCGTGAGTCAGACCTACACGACGATGAGCGTCGAGTACGCGGGCGTGAACGGCCACCGCAACGTCTACAAGCACGAGTGGGGGCACTCGATCCTGTCCTACTTCGAGGCGCTGCAGCAGAGCCCGCAGCCGACCGTGACCAACCACGCCACCGGGTCGCAGTACGTCAACTGCAAGACCGGGCAGTACTACGTCTGGCAGGACGAGACCGAGGCCCAGCCGATCCCGAACTCGATCTACAGCAACAGCGCCGGCTTCACACACGACTACTACTCCGGCACCGTTGCCCGCACCGAGGCGCCGCAGACCTGTCTGGGCATCGGTGCGCAGGCCTGGGCCTGGGGCGGGCCGGTGACGCACTCGGGCAGCGCGCCCGTGTTCACGGCGACTGAGCGCGTGGAGGCACTGATCGCGCAGGTCGGGGCGCTGCAGACGGCCGGGATGCTCGGTCCGCGGCCCACGCAGACCTTGTGGGCCCAACTGCAGGCGGCGCGGCTGATGCTGCGGATGCCCCGCGCCAGCGACCATGCCCGCGGGCCGCTGCAGGGGTTCTCGCACCACGTGCAGGCGCTGGTGCACAACGGCCAGTTGCTGCCGCAGGCCGGCGCGCTGCTGATCGAGGCGGCGAAGGCGGCGATCGGCTGCGTTTGAGTCTCGCGCAGTGCCAGGGGCAATAGGGAGCCGACGATCGGTGCACCAGGTGCCGTATCGTGTCCCCACCCTGTTGCCCCGAGGCGCACCATGACCGCGTTCCACCTGCTCCTGATCGACGCGCAGAACGACTTCTGCGACCTGCCGCCGCCCGCTCGCCCCGCCTTGCCCGTGCAGGGCGCCGACGCCGACCTGCACCGCGTGGCCGCCCTGGTGCGCGCTGCCGGCAATGCGCTCGACGCCATCACCCTGACGCTCGACAGCCACCACCGCTACGACGTCGCGCATCCCGGCTTCTGGTGGGCCGGGGTGCCGGGCGCCGAGGTGTCACCGTTCACGCCGATCACCGCGGCCCAGGTCCGCGCCGGCCAGTTCCAGCCCCGCGACCCCGCCGCGCTGCCCCGCACGCTCGCCTACCTCGACGCGCTGGAAGCCCAGGGCCGCTACACGCTGATGGTCTGGCCGGTCCACTGCGAAGTCGGCACCTGGGGCCACCAGCTCCACGATGCGGTGCGCGAGGCCTGTGCCGACTGGGAACTCCGCCGCCAGCGCGCCAGCCACGTCGTCTTCAAGGGCCTGAACCCGTGGACCGAGCACTACAGCGCGCTGCAGGCCGAGGTGCCCGACCCGGCCGATCCGGAGACCGGTTTGAACCGCGCGCTGATCGCTCGGCTCGACACACCCGGCCGGTTGCTCATCGCCGGCGAGGCGGGCAGCCACTGCGTGCGCGCCACGGTCGAGCACCTCGTGGCCCACCTGCCCGACCCGTCACCCGCGCGCCTGTCGCGCCTCACGCTGCTGACCGACGCGATCAGCCCGGTCGGCGGTTTCGAGGCGCAGCAGGCCGCGTTCTTCGACGACATGCGCCAGCGCGGCCTGCGGCTGGCGACCTGCGCCGAGGTGCTGGCCGAGATCAGCGCGATGACCGAAACGAAAGCCTGAGATGGACAACGCCAACACCCCGGTCATCACCAGCCTGCTGGAAACCGACCTCTACAAGTTCACGATGTGGCAGACCCTGCTGCACCGCCACCCGGCGACGCAGGCCGAGTACCGCTTCGTCTGCCGCAACCCGAGCGATGCCGTCTTCCCGCTGGCGGAGTTGCTGCCCGAGGTCAACGCCGCGCTCGACCACCTCTGCACGCTGCGCTTCACCGAGGACGAACTGGCCTACCTCGGCGGGCTGCGCTACATCAAGTCCGACTTTGTCGACTTCCTGCGGCTGTTCCAGTTCCAGCGCGCCTTCGTCCACGCCTGGGCCGAGGGCGACACGCTGCACATCGAGGCGCGCGGACCGCAGGTGCATGTGATGGGCTTCGAGATCCCGGTGCTGGCGCTGGTCAACGAACTGTATTTCCGCCGCTTTGATGCCGCTGCCGCGCACGCCGAAGGCCGCCGTCGCCTCGCGCTGAAGATCGACCAGATCCGCGCACTGGCCGAGGAGCCGGCGCGCCACCACCCCTTCGAGCTGTTCGAGTTCGGCGTGCGCCGGCGCTTCTCGGGTGCGTGGCAGCGCGAGGCCACCGCCACGCTGCAGCGCGCACTGCCCGGCGTCATGAAGGGCACGTCCAACGTCCACCTCGCCCGCACCCTCGGCCTGACCCCCATCGGCACGATGGCGCACGAGTACCTGCAGACCTACCAGGCGCTCGGCGTGCGGCTGCGCGACTTCCAGAAAGCGGCGCTGGAGGACTGGGTGCAGGAGTACCGCGGCGACCTCGGCACCGCGCTGACCGACGTGATCGGCATGGACGCCTTCCTGGCCGACTTCGACCTCTACTTCGCCAAGCTCTTCGACGGCCTGCGCCATGACTCGGGCGACCCGTTCGTCTGGGGCGAGAAGGCGCTGGCGCACTACGCGAAGCTGAAGATCGACCCGCACACGCGCCGGCTGGTCTTCTCGGACGGGTTGACGGTGGAGAAGGCGCTGGCCCTCTACCGCCACTTCGCCGACCGCGTGCAGCTCGGTTTCGGCATCGGCACGCAGCTCAGCAACGACGTGGGGCTGAAGCCGCTCAACATCGTCATGAAGCTGGTGCGCGCCAACGGCCAGCCGGTGGCCAAGCTCAGCGACAGCCCGGGCAAGACGATGTGCGAGGACGAGACGTTTCTGGCGTATCTGCGGCAGGTGTTCGGGGTCGTGCCCGCTGCGTCCGTGCCGGCGTCTACGCCTGCTCGGTGAGGTGCACGAAGTCCCAGCCCTGGCGCGGATCGGCCACGGCGTTGCGCTCGGCGCTTTCATGCCGCTTGAGCGCGACATAGAGATCGACCAGCGCATCGCCGAGCACCTCGCGCAGCGCCATGCTGTCCCCCAGCGCGTCCAGCGCCGCGCCGAGCGAGCGGGGCAGGGCGGGCGCTTCAGGCAGCGGCTCGTCGGCGCGTTCCATGCCCAGCAGGCCGAGGCCGAGCGTGGCGGCCACCGTCAGGTAGGGGTTGGCGTCGCCGCCGGGCAGGCGGTTCTCGACCCGCCGGTTCGCCGGGCTGGCTGGTGGCAGCCGGAAGGCCACGCTGCGGTCGTCGCCACCCCAGTCGGCGGTGGTCGGCGAGGCGTCGCCGCAGTTCATGCGGTCGAAGGTGTGGTCGTAGGGGGCGAACAGCGCCAGCGCGCCCGCGGCGTCGCGCTGCAGTCCGGCGATGAAGTGCGCCAGCCGCGGCGAGGCCTGGCCATCGGGCTGGCTGAAGATGTTGCGGCCGCTGGTGGTGTCCTGCAGGCTGAAATGCCAGTGCATCCCGGTGCCGGGCTGATCGAGGAAGGGCTTGGCGAGGAAGGTCGCCAGAAACCCTTGCCGCACCGCCGTCTCGCGCGCCAGCCGCTTGAAGCGCCACACCGCATCCGCCATCGCCAGCGGCTCGCCGGGCGCGAAGTTGACCTCGTACTGGCCGGCGGCTGACTCGTGCGCGTGGCCCGTGACTGGCAGGCGCTGCACCGCGCAGGCGTCGAACAGCGCATCGAAGTAGGGCGCGAACTGCGCGGTCCGCTCCAGCGAGGCGATCTCCAGCGCGTGCTCGCGTGCGCCCGAGCGCCCCGGCACGGCCGCCGGACGCAGCCCGCCCTCGGCGGTGCGCTCGACGAGGAAGAACTCCAGCTCCGGCGCCACCGTGGCGCGCAGCCCCGCGTCCGCCAGCCGCTGCAGCACCCGGCGCAGCGCGGCGCGAGGCGAGAAGCGGCGCGCGTCCGGCAGCAACCCGGTCGGCTCGCAGACCACGCTCACGCGGTCCTCACGGCCGGGCACGGGCACGGCGGTGGACAGGTCCGGCTCCAGGTGCAGATCGCCATAGGCGGCGGGCAGCAGCGGGCCGAACACGGTCTCCGGCTCACCGCCCGTCAGCGTCACGCCGAACACGACCGACGGCAGCTTGCAGCCGCGCATCGCGTCGAAATCGGCGCGCCCGACGATCTTGCCGCGGGCGATCGACGAGAAATCGGCCACCGCGCACTCGACCGTGCGGACCGCGGCGGGCAGCCCGCTCATGGTCGCGCCACGCCCAGGATGTCGGCGCCCAGCGCCTCGGCCACCTCGATGCCGTCCACGCCCGCCGACATGATCCCGCCCGCGTAGCCCGCGCCTTCGCCTGCGGGGAACAGGCCGCGCACGTTCAGGCTCTGGTAGTCCCGCCCCCGCGTGATGCGCAGCGGCGACGAGGTGCGCGTCTCCACGCCGGTCAACACGGCGTCCGCCATCGAGAACCCCTTGATCTGCTTCTCGAATGCCGGCAGCGCTTCGCGGATCGCGTCGAGCGCGTAGACGGGCAGCGAGCCCTGGTCCTTCTGCGCCAGGTCGGTCATCAGCACGCCTGGCTTGTACGACGGCATCACGTTGCCCAGCACGCGGCTGCGCTGGCGCTTGATGAAGTCGCCGACGAGCTGGCCCGGCGCCTGGTAACCGCCTTCGCCGAGTTCGAAGGCGCGCGATTCCCACAGCCGCTGGAACGCCATGCCGTCCAGCGGGTTCACCGGCCCGGTGCCGCCCGGGTCGCGGCGGTAGTCCTCGGGCGAGATGCCGACGACGATGCCCGCGTTGGCGTTGCGCTCGTTGCGCGAATACTGGCTCATGCCATTGGTGACGACACGGTTCGGTTCCGACGTGGCCGCCACCACCGTGCCGCCCGGGCACATGCAGAAGCTGTAGACCGCGCGGCCGTTTCCAGCGTGGTGGACCAGCTTGTAGTCGGCCGCACCCAGGATCGGATTCCCGGCGTTCGGGCCGAAGCGGGCGCGGTCGATGATGCTCTGCGGGTGCTCGATGCGGTAGCCGATCGAGAACGGCTTGGCCTCCATGTAGACGCCGCGTTCGTGCAGCATCGTGAAGGTGTCGCGCGCGCTGTGGCCGAGGGCAAGCACGACGTGGTCGGCGCGGATCTCCTCGCCCGAGGCCAGCGTCACGCCGCGGATGTGGCCGTCCTCGATCCGCACGTCGCTCACCCGCTGCTCGAAGCGCACCTCGCCGCCCAGCGCGATGATCTCGGCGCGGATCTTCTCGACCATGCCGACGAGCCGGAAGGTGCCGATGTGCGGCTTGCTGACGTAGAGGATTTCCTCGGGTGCACCGGACTTGACGAACTCGGTCAGCACCTTGCGCGTGAGGTGGCGCGGGTCGCTGATCTGGCTCCAGAGTTTGCCGTCGGAGAAGGTGCCCGCGCCGCCCTCGCCGAACTGCACGTTCGATTCCGGGTTCAGCGCGCGCTGGCGCCACAGGCCCCAGGTGTCCTTGGTGCGCTGGCGGACTTCCTTGCCGCGCTCCAGCACGATCGGCTTGAGCCCCATCTGCGCCAGGATCAGCGCCGCGAAGATCCCGCACGGCCCGAAGCCGATCACCAGCGGCCGCAGCCGCTCGCCGCTGGTGGCGAAGTCGGCGGGCGCGTGGCCGACGAAGCGGTAGCCGGTGTCCGGCGAGAGGCGCACATGCGGATCGCCCTCGAACTGCGCCAGCAGGGCGGCTTCGACGCCGTCCCGCAAGGTGCAGTCGATGGTGTAGATCAGCACGATGGCCGTCTTCTTGCGGGCGTCGTAGGCGCGCTTGAAGACGGTGAAGGCGACGAGGTCGGCGTCGTCGTCGAGACCCAGGCGGGCGAGGATGGCCGGACGCAGGGCGTCCTCGGCGTGGGTCAGGGGCAGGCGGAGTTCGGTGATGCGCAGCATGGCGGGATTGTCGCCGGGCTGCGCGTCCTCTTCATCCACGTCAAGTCATGTCCGGTAGCCAGGATCCGTCCGCTCCAGCTTGCGGATCAGCGCCGGCCACACGAAGGCCCCGCCCAGACTGCCGGTCTGCACCTTCATCGCGTGCGCTGTGCCTTCGACGATCGCCGGATGCACCTGGATCAGATCGCCCCCGGCCTGCGCTGAGATCTGGATCTGGCAGGCGCTCTCGAAGATGTACATCGCGAGGAAGGCGTCGGCGATCGAGCGGCCGACCGTCAGCAGCCCGTGGTTGCGCAGGCACAGGAATTTGGCGGTGCCCAGGTCGGCCTGCAGGCGTGGCTGCTCGTCCGGGCGGAAGGCCACACCTTCATAGTCGTGGTAGGCCAGCGAGGCCAGCACGAAGGTGCTCTGCTGCGAGATCGGCAGCACGCCGCATTGCTGCGCCGCCACGGCCACGCCTGCCCGCGTGTGGGTGTGCAGCACGCACTGGGCGTCCTCGCGCGCGGCGTGGATGGCGCTGTGGATCGTGAAGCCGGCCGGGTTGACCGGGAACGGACTGTCCTGCAGCTTGTTGCCCGCCTGGTCGATGCGGATCAGCGACGAGGCCGTGATCTCCTCGAACATCAGGCCGTAGGGGTTGATCAGGAAGTGGTGGTCCGGGCCGGGCAGGCGGGCGCTGATGTGGGTGAAGACGAGGTCGCTCCAGCCGTAGAGCGCCACCAGCCGGTAGGCCGCTGCGAGGTCACAGCGCAGTTGCCATTCTTCAGGGCTGACCTGGTCCTGCAGGGAGGGGATGTGCAGCATGGTGTTCACTCCGTCTGCGCGAGCGCAGCCTTGTAAAGGGATCGCTTCGGTTGCGCGAACACGCGCCGCAGCAGGGGCTCGAAGGCGCTGATCGGCAGGGTTTCGGCATCCGCGTCGAAGGCGGGGTTGTCGTAGAGGGCGACGAACTCGGCGGTGTGGGCGGCGTGTGGGTGGTCGCGGAAGCGGTCGCGCAGGTTCCGGTCCAGGCCGATGTGGTGGAAGAAGTGGTAGCCCTGGAAGATGGCGTGGTGCTGCACCATCCAGTGGTTGGCCTCGCTGACGAAGGGCTGCAGGATGGCGGCGCCGACGTCCGCGTGGTTGTAGCTGCCGAGGGTGTCGCCGATGTCGTGCAGCAGCGCGCAGACGGTGTACTCCTCGTCGCGGCCATCGCGCAGCGCGCGGGTGGCAGTCTGCAGGCAGTGGGTCCAGCGGTCGACGGGAAAGCCGCCGTAGTCACCCTCCAGGAGTCGCAGGTGGGCGATCAGCCGGTCGGGCAGGGTGCGGGCGAATCGCTGGTATTCGCCTCCGATGCACTGCCAGTCGGTGGCGGTGCTGTCTTCCATGCGGGTGAAGGTGGCGCGGGCGCTGCACATGGGGTCTCCTTCGCGCGGGGCGCGTGCAAGACCCGCACTATCCGACCGGTCACGCCTCCAGCGGCGACACCCGCGCGACACTGCGGGAATGTCCGGAGGCCGCCCACTGCGCGATCGGAGCGGGCTTGCCGAACAGGTAGCCCTGGAAGGTCTCGCAGCCGCGGTTCAGCAGGAAGTCGCGCTGCGCCAGCGTCTCGACCCCTTCGGCCACGACCCGCAGGCCGAGCGAGTGGCTCATCGCGAGGATGGCCTGCACGATGGCGGCGTCGTTGCTGTCGTCGACGAGGTCGCGGACAAAGGAACGGTCGATCTTGACCTCGTCCAGCGGCAGCCGCTTCAGGCAGGACAGCGAGGAGTAGCCGGTGCCGAAATCGTCGAGCGAGAACTTCACGCCGACCACGCTCAGCTGCTCCATCCGGTCGATCACCTCCTCGACGCGGTCGATGACGATGCTCTCGGTCAGCTCCAGCATCAGCCGCTCCGGGTTGGCGCCGCTGGCGGCCAGGCTGCGCCGCACGCGTTCGACGAAGTCGGACTGGTGGAACTGGCGCGCGCTGACGTTGACCGAGATCTGCAGGTCCCGCAACGCCGGATCCGTCGCCCACTGCGCGAGCTGCGCGCAGGCCGTGTCGAGCACCCACTGGCCGATCTCGACGATCAGGCCGGTTTCCTCGGCCAGCGGGATGAAGCGGTCCGGCGGCACCATGCCGCGCACCGGATCGCTCCAGCGGATCAGCGCCTCGGCGCCGGTGCGCCAGCCCGTGGCGTCGACCTGGGGCTGGTAGTAGAGCTGGAACTGCCCGAGGACGAGGGCCTGGCGCAGGGCGTTTTCCATGGCGATGCGGGCGTCGATCGCGGCCTGCATCGCCGGGTTGAAGAAGCGGATGGCGTTGCGGCCGGCGTCCTTGGCCTGGTAGAGCGCCACGTCGGCCTGCTTCATCAGCACGTCGAGCGGCGTGCCCCGGCCGCACAGCAGCGTCATGCCGATGCTGGGGCTGCTGCGGTGGTCGTCGATGGCCTCGTTCAGGGCATAGGGCTGGTTGAGGAGGGCGTGGATCTTCTCGGCGACCTGCTCCGCCTGGTGGGCGGCGGTCGGCTCGTCGGGGTCGAGGCCGTCGAGCATCAGCGCGAACTCGTCGCCACCCAGGCGGGCCACGGTGTCGACCTCCCGCACGGCCAGGGCGAGCCGCTGGGCCACCTCGACCAGCAGGCGGTCGCCGACGTCATGGCCCTGGGTGTCGTTGAGCTTCTTGAAGTGGTCCAGGTCCAGCAGCATCAGGGCGCTGTGCGTCTGGTTGCGCTCGGTGGTGGCCAGGGCGTGGCCCAGTCGGTCGAGGAACATGCGGCGGTTGGGCAGGCCCGTCAGCGCGTCGTAGTAGGCGAGTTGAAGGATCTCGTTTTCCGAGGCCTTGCGCTCGGTGATGTCGCGCATCGAGACCCGCTGGCCCAGGTAGCGACCGTCGGAACCGTGCACCGGACGGTTGACGTGGCTGACCCAGCGCTGGCTGCCGTTGCGGTGGACGATGCGCAGGTCCAGCGGCTGTCCGGCGGGCACGGGTGTGGCTTCGCGTGCGGCGGCTTCCTGGCCTTGCTGGCGCCACAGATCCCGGTCGTCAGGATGGATGCGTGTGGCGATCAGGCCCAGTTGCCGCTCGAATTCTTCGGCGCGGTAGCCGGTGAACTGCAGCACCGACGGCGTCATGTAGTGGACTTGGCCGTCAGGCCGGATCCAGTACTCCCAGTCGGTCGCTCCGTCCACCATGGTATGGAACTTGGCCTCGCTCTCGCGCAGCTCGTGTTCGCTCTGCGCGCGGCGGCGCGAGGTGCGGCTGAGGGCACCGATGCCTGCGATGACGAAGGCGATGCTGAGCAGGCTCATGCCGGCGATCAGGACGACCGAACGCTTCCAGCCGGCCAGAAAGATGGTGCTCGGCACGACCAGCGAGACCACCAGCGGGTAGCGGGTCGCCTTGCGCACGGCGGTCAGGCGCAGGTTGCCGATGCCGTCCGAGAAGCGCGGAGTGTCGGCCAGGACCACGGCATCCTGTTCTCCCCGCTCGGCGATGACGCGGTGGATGGTGCCCGAGTGGTTGACGCGGCCGATCAGATCGTCCTGGTGCGGCGCCCGCGCCAGCATGGTCAGGTCACCGCGGTAGAGCGAGATGGAGGCGCCGTCGCCCAGCGTCTCGATCAGCCGTCCGTAGACGCCGGTGAAGGCATCGACCGACAGGCCCACCAGCACGAGGCCCAGAAAGCGGCCCTGCGCGTCGTCCAGCCGGCGGCTGACGTAGAAGGTCCACTTGCCGTTGCCCTTGTTGCGCACGGCCGTGCTGATGTAGTCGCCGAGCTTGGGCTGGTCGCGGTGGGCCTTGAAATAATCGCGCTCGGCCAGATTCATCCGCGGCACCGGGTAGGCGCGGCTGAAGTTGATGTTGTCACCATTGGCCGCGATCAGCGAGGCCACGTCCAGCTGCGCCATGCCCTGGATCTTCTCGCGCAGCAGCTGGTGCATCTCGACCGTGGACAGCTTCTGCCGGAACTCCGCCTCGTCCTGCACGCCCATCTGCCGCACCCGGTCGGTGATCGCATCCAGCACCACGAAGGCCGAGAACACGGTCTGGGACGTGTGCTCGGTGAGCATGTAGGACATGCTGTCCAGGTGGTGGCGCCAGTCCTCGATTTCCTTGTTGCGCAGCGTCACCGCCGTCACCAGCGCCCCGACGGTGATGGCGACGACCAGAAAGGCACCATAGAGGCGGACGATCGCGCTGGTGTCGGAGGTGGCCTTCGGGCGGTTGCTGTGCATGCTCGTTCGACGGTGGTTGGTCCCATGCCCCCTGGCTGGTTCGCGTGCGGCGCCTATCTTGCGCAGACGGGCAGGCTACCGGGATCGAGGGGCGTCGAATCTGCAGTGAACTGGTAGAAATGCATGCAATCGTGCGCCGACAATGGCGGGTTTCCGCTGCAATCGCCCCCGAGCCCACCGATGCCCTCTCTTTCATTGCAAGCCGCCATCGTCGATCTCGACGGCACCATGGTCGACACCCTCGGTGACTTTGTCGCCGTGCTGCGCCTGACGCTCACCGAACTCGGCTTGCCGGTTGTCGACCGCGCCTTCGTCGAACACACCGTCGGCAAGGGCAGCGAGCACCTGATCCGCACGACGCTGGCCCATGTCGGCGGCGACGCCGCGCTGTACGACACCGCGTGGGCCGCCTACCAGCGCCATTACCTCGCGCTCAACGGCCAGCATGCGGCGGTCTACCCCGGCGTGGTCGAGGGCCTGCAGCAGCTGCGCGACGCGGGGCTGCGGCTGGCCTGCCTGACCAACAAGCCGGTGGCGTTTGCCCGACCGCTGCTGGCGAGCAAGGGGCTGGACGGGTTCTTCGAGGTGGTGTTCGGCGGCGACAGCTTCGCGCGCAAGAAGCCGGACCCGCTGCCGCTGCTGGAAACCTGCAAGGCGCTGGGCACCACGCCGGCCCAGACGCTGATGGTCGGCGACTCCAGCAACGACGCGCAGGCGGCGCGGGCCGCGGGCTGTCCGGTCGTGCTGGTCACCTACGGCTACAACCACGGCGAGCCGATCCGGGCGGTGCCGGCGCTGGCGCATGTGGACCGCCTGGATCAACTGCTCCAGCTTCCCCAGCTGTTCGGCGTGGTCAGCGGCTAGCCCACCACTGCGGCAGGGCGAGCGCCAGCGCCGGCACCCACGACAGCAGCAGCGTCCCCAGCAGGATCGCCAGCACGGCGGGCACCACGGCGCGCGCCACCTCGTGCATCGGTCGCTTGAACATGGCCGACGCGAAGTAGAGGTTCATGCCGGCCGGCGGGCACAGGAAGCCCATTTCCATCGCGGCCAGGAAGATCACGCCGAAATGCACCGGGTCGATGCCATACGACTGCGCCACCGGCAGCAGCAGCGGCACCAGCACCACCAGCGCCGCGAAGATCTCCATCAGCGCCCCGGCCAGCAGCAGGAACACGCTGAGGGCGAGCAGGAACAGGTAGCGGTTGGGGATGACCTGCTGCACCCACTCGGTGGCGGCGTCGGGGATGCCCGCGTCGATCAGGTAGTTGGTCAGCCCGAGCGCCATGCCCAGGATCAGCATCACCCCGCCGATGACCTGCACGCTCAGGGCCAGCGCCTCGCCCAGGCCGCGCACCGTGAGTTCGCGGTGGGCGAGGGACTGGGTCAGCAGCGCGTAGGCGGCGGTCAGGGCCGCGCTCTCGGTCGGCGTGGCCAGGCCGCTGACCAGCGAACCGATGGCCACCACCGGCGCGAGCAGCTCCCACCGCGCCTGCCACAGCGCCGCACCCAGCGCGGGGCGCGGGCCGGCGTCGGGCGGCGGTGTGTCGGTCGTGCCGGGTTTTCCTGAACCTGCGCGCAGGAAACCGCCGAATACCAGCAGGCACACCACCATCACCACCGCCGGCACCACGCCCGCGAGGAACATGGTGTTGATGGGCACGCGGGCGATGATGGCGTACAGGATCAGCGGCACCGACGGCGCCAGCAGCACGCCCAGCGCGCTGGCGCTGGTGACCAGCCCGATGCCTTTGCGCTCCGGGTAGCCGGTCTGGCGCAGCAGCGGCAGCAGCAGGCCGCCCAGCGCCAGGATGGTGACGCCGCTGCCGCCCGTGACGGCTGTGAAGCCCGAGCACAGCACCGCCGCGGCGACCACGGTGCCCCGCACCCCCGGCCCGAACAGCGCGACGAACACCTGCCCCAGCCGCCCGGCCGCGCCCGTGCGCGCCAGGATCAGCCCGGCCAGCGTGAACAGCGGCAGCGCCGGCAGCGAGGGGTTGACGGTGATCTGGTAGTGCGACAGCGGCACCGAGGCCAGCGGCTGTCCCTCGTGGGCGAACAGCGCCAGCGCCAGTCCGCCCAGCACCGTGAAGATCGGCGCCCCACCCAGCAGCGCCAGCACCAGCCACGCGATCACCAGCGGCAGGGGCAGCGGCAGGTCGCCGTCCAGCCCGACGGCCATGGCCGCACCCGCCAGTGGCAGCACCACCGCTGCGGCGAGGGCCAGCGCCCGGTGTCCACCCGCCGCGCCGGCCCGCCGACCGAGGCGCACGCCCAGCCAGGCGAAGCCGACCGGCAGCACCGCCTGGAACGCCCAGACCGGGATGCCGTAGGCGAGCCCATGGCCGGCGGAGCGCTCGCTCCACACCAGCTGCGCACTGGCATGGGCCAGCACGCCGCACAGCAGCGCCGCGCTGGCGGCGGCGAGTCCGCCGCGCCAGCCGGTGGTGGGGGCGTTGCCGGCCAGGGTGGTGAGGTGGCCGGTGCGCTCGGCCGCCACGGCGCCGAACATGGCCAGCACCAGCCCCAGGTGCTGCACCAGCACGGGCGCATTGGCGATGCCATTGCCCAGCAGCGGCCGCGCCGCCATCTCGACCAGCGGGATCAGCAGCATCAGCACCAGCGCGCCGCTGGCGACCACGCTGTCGATCGGCCAGCGCGTGCGCGGAGTGACCGTGTCTGCTGGCACGGCGAGGGTCGGTGCCGTGCTCACGGGCGGGTCGGGTTGGCGCGGTAGGCCTTGAGGTGGGCCATCACCTCGTCGAAGGTGTCGGCCGGCACCATGGTGCCGCGGATGCGCGGGTAGAGCTTGTCCGCCAGCGCCTGCCACTCCTTCATCTGCTCGGCGTTGGGACGGTGGATGGTCAAGCCGCGCTTGGCCATCGCGGCGGCGGCATCCACCACTTCCTGGCGCGCCTGCGTGCGCAGCGCGGCGCCGGCCTTCTCGCCCGCAGCGCGCATCGCGGCCTGCTGGGCGGGCGCCATGTCGTCCCAGGCCTTGGTCGTGAACACCAGCGCGCCGACGATGGGCGCCCAGTTGATCTCCAGCATGTGGCTGGCGGTGGCGTAGACCTGGCTGGCCAGCGCGAAGTAGGGCGTCGAGGGCACGACGTCGATCATGCCGGTCTGGATCGCGGGCAGGATGTCGCTGGTCTCCAGCGGCACCGGCGTGTAGCCCAGGCTCTTCATGATGGCCTGCTGCTCCGGCTCGGCGCCCCAGGCGAAGAACTTCATGCGCTTGTAGTCGTCCGGGCGGACTGCCGCCTCCCGCGAGAAGAAGCGCACCCAGCCCGCATCGCCCCAGGCCAGCACGACGAAGCCTTTGTCGAGGAAGCGCTTTTCCATCGCCGGGCGCATCTTTTCGCGCACGTAGTCGACCTCGGCCCAGTCGCGGAACAGCAGCGGCAGGTTCTGCAGCGCGGCGATCGAGGGTTCGATCTCGCGCAGCCCGACCACGCTCAGCAGCGCGCCCTGCAACTGCCCGATGCGCATGCGGCGCGCCATCTCGGCCTCGCCCCCTTGGCTGCCGTCGGCGTAGACCAGAGCCTTGGCGCCGTCGCCCTGGCCGGTGCGCCACAGCTCGGCCAGCTCGACCAGTTGGCGGTGGTAGAGCGAATTCTTGGGGGCCACTGTGCCCAGCCGCAGCGAACGGGGAGCCGCATGCAGCGCCGGCGTGGAGAACAGGCCCGCCAGCGCCAGGGGCGTCAGCAGGCAGTGGCGGCGCAGTCTCGAATCCAGGGTCATCGTGGGCAGTCGGTGGGGTCAGTGCGGGTCAGAACAGGTCGTCGATCTGGGCGAGCAGCCACTGCGCCCGCTGGCGCGCGACGTCGTTGGCCAGCGAGGGGTGGCGGGTGCTGACCGCCAGCGCCTCCTCCAGCAGGACCGCGAAGGCTGCCTTGTCACCCGCCGGCTGCGCCCAGCCTTCCGCCTTGGCGAGCAGCGCGCCGGCCTGGCGACCCTGGCCGAGCTGGATAGCCTGGTCGAAATACGCCAGGGCGCGTGCGGGCGAGCCCCCGGGGCGGGCCGCCTCCAGCGTGCCCATCAGGCTGGCCAGCGCACCGTTGCCGTGGTCCTGCGCCGTGGCATAGGCGCGCTCGGCCAGCCGGATGCTCAGCGGCAGGTCGGCGACGGTCTCCGGGTCATCCTTGGACAGCGAGATCTGCCCCGCCCAGGCCGCCGCGCCCCAGTACGCCAGCCCCACCTGGTCCGGTCGCAGGGACGGCCAGCGTGCGGGGTCGGGCTGGGACAGCGCCGCCATGAAACCGGGCTGGTCGGCCTCCAGCGCGGCGAGCGCCTGGTGCCGGGCGCGGGCGTACAGCCGTACCGCCCGCTCGCGCAGGGTCTGGGCCGCGCGGGCGTCGCGGGCCTCCAGCCGGTCGGCCTCGAAGGACACGAAGGCGTAGGCGTATTGGGTGTAGCCGCTGGCGACGGATTCGGCCAGCGCCGGCGATCCCAGCGTCGAACATCCCCCCAGCAGCCAGCCGAGCAGCACGGCCATGCACAGGCCGACCAAGCGGCTTCGGATCGCGAACATGGCGTCAATCTAGGGCGGGCCTGTGACGTCGGCGTGACGTTGCATGGCCGGCGCCGGGCTTGACGCGGTGCGTGGGGTCGCTGCTACACTGCGCCGCATCATGTTCATCTCGCGCACACACAGCATCGGCCACGCCGCCGGGTCGCAAGACCGGGGAGCTTGGCCCTGGCGTCGCTGAAGCCGACGCCTGACCCGATCTGCTGATGTCTGTCGCCGCGCGTGTCCTCCCGCACCGCGCCGAGTCCCCCGATCAAGATCAACCAGGCCCGCGGCACGCACGCGAGTCCCTGAAGTCGTCACGACAACACGCGAGCATGCCGGTGGGCCGTCTGGAGCGCACACCGTGATCACCGAACTCGAATTCAAGAGCCTGGCCGAACAGGGCTACAACCGCATCCCGCTCGTCAGCGAGGCGTTTGCCGACCTGGAGACGCCGCTGTCGCTCTACCTGAAGCTCGCTGGGGGCAAGCCCTACAGCTTCCTGCTGGAGTCCGTCGTCGGCGGCGAGCGCTTCGGGCGCTATTCCTTCATCGGCTTGCCGGCGCGCACCTTCCTGCGCTGCTCGCTCGGCGTCACCGAGGTCGTCACCGACGGCAAAGTGGTCGAGCGCCACGAGGGCAACCCGCTCGATTTCATCGAGGCCTACCAGCAGCGCTTCAAGGTCGCGCTGCGGCCGGGCTTGCCGCGCTTCTGCGGCGGGCTGGCCGGCTACTTCGGCTACGACACGGTGCGCTACATCGAGAAGAAGCTCGCCGACACCCGCCTGCCCGGCGGCATTGGAACACCCGAGATCCAGCTCCTGCAGACCGAGGAACTGGCGGTGATCGACAACCTGTCTGGCCGCCTCTACCTGATCGTCTACGCCGACCCGCGTCAGCCCGAGGCCTACTTCACCGCCCAGAAGCGCCTGACCCAGCTCGGCGACCAGCTCCGCTACAGCGTCACCGCGCCGCAGGTCAAGCGCGGCCAGTCGCACCCCGTCGAGCGCGAATACGCCAAGGCCGACTTCGAGGCCGCCGTGCTCAAGGCCAAGGAGTTCATCGCGGCCGGCGACTGCATGCAGATCGTCATCGGCCAGCGCCTGAAGAAGCGCTACACCGAGAACCCGCTGTCGCTCTACCGCGCGCTGCGGTCGCTCAACCCGTCGCCGTACATGTACTACTACGACATGGGCGGCTTCCAGATTGTCGGCTCGTCGCCCGAGATCCTGGTCCGCCAGGAAGCGCGCACGGTGGATGGCAAGGCCGAGAAGATCGTCACCATCCGCCCGATCGCCGGCACCAAGCCACGCGGCGCCACGCCCGACCAGGACGCGCAGCACGAGGTCGACCTGCTCGCCGACCCGAAGGAGCGCGCCGAGCACCTGATGCTGATCGACCTGGCGCGCAACGACATTGGCCGCATCGCCAAGACCGGCACCGTCAAGGTCACCGAAGCGTTTGGCATCGAGCGTTACTCGCACGTCATGCACATCGTCAGCAACGTCGAGGGCGTGCTGAAGGACGGCATGAGCAGCCTGGACGTGCTGCGCGCAAGCTTCCCCGCCGGCACGCTGTCGGGTGCGCCCAAGATCCACGCGATGGAGATCATCGACCAGCTCGAAATCAGCGAGCGCGGCATCTACGGCGGCGCCTGCGGCTACCTGAGCTTCGCGGGGGACATGGACGTGGCGATCGCGATCCGCACGGGGGTGGTCAAGGACCAGACGCTCTATGTGCAGGCGGGGGCCGGCATCGTCGCCGACTCGGTGCCCGAGATGGAGTGGAAGGAGACCGAGGTGAAGATGCGCGCGGTGATCCGCGCGGCCGAACTGGTTGAAGAAGGCTTCTGAAGGAGAACGACATGCTATTGATGATCGACAACTACGACTCCTTCACGTTCAACCTCGTCCAGTACTTCGCCGAACTGGGCGAGGACGTGCGGGTCCACCGCAATGACGAAATCACCATCGCCGAGATCGAGGCGATGAAGCCGGATCGCCTGGTCCTGTCGCCGGGGCCGTGCTCGCCCGCGGAGGCTGGCATCTGCATCGAGGCGATCCGCCACTTCGCCGGCAAGCTGCCCATCCTCGGCGTGTGCCTGGGCCACCAGAGCATCGGCGCAGCCCTCGGCGGCAACATCGTGCGGGCGCAGGTGCAGATGCACGGCAAGCTCGACACCATCACGACCGACCAGCAGGGCGTCTTCGCCGGGCTGCCGAAGCAGTTCGACATCGTGCGCTACCACTCGCTGGCCATCGAGCGCGCCACGCTGCCCGAGGCGCTGGTCGTCACCGCCACCAGCGCGGACGGCGAGATCATGGGCGTGCGCCACCGCACGCTGGCGATCGAGGGCGTCCAGTTCCACCCCGAATCCATCCTCAGCGAGCACGGCCACGCCATGCTGAAGAACTTCCTGGAGTCCACATGCTGATCACCGACCACGAAGCCCTGAACCGCGTCATCGAGCACCGCGAGATCTTCCATGACGAGATGCTGACGCTGATGCGCCGCATCATGGGCGGCGAGATGTCGCCCGTGATGATGTCGGCGCTGCTGGTCGGCCTGCGCGTCAAGAAGGAAACCATCGGCGAGATCACCGCCGCTGCGCAGGTGATGCGCGAGTTCGCGGTCAAGGTCAACGTCACCGACCGCACGCACCTCGTGGACATCGTCGGCACCGGCGGCGACGGCTCGCACACCTTCAACATCTCGACCTGCTCGATGTTCGTCGCCGCCGCCGCGGGCGCGCGGGTCAGCAAGCACGGCAACCGTGGCGTCTCCAGCAAGTCCGGCAGCGCCGACGTGCTCGAAGCGCTGGGCGTGCCGATGACGCTGTCGCCGCAGGCGGTCGCGCAGTGCATCGCCGACACCGGCATCGGTTTCATGTTCGCGCCGAACCACCACCCGGCGATGAAGAACGTCGGCCCGGTCCGGCGTGAACTCGGCGTGCGGACCATCTTCAACATCCTCGGCCCGCTGACGAACCCGGCCGAAGCGCCGAACATCCTGATGGGCGTGTTCCACCCGGATCTGGTGGGCATCCAGGTGCGCGCGCTGCAGCGCCTGGGCGCCGAGCACGCGCTGGTCGTTTATGGCCGGGATGGCATGGACGAGGTCTCGCTGGGCGCGGGCACGCTGGTGGGCGAACTGCGCGATGGCGAGATCCGCGAGTACGAGGTCCATCCCGAGGACTTCGGCCTGACGATGGCCAGCAACCGCTCGCTGAAGGTGGAGACGCCCGCGGAGTCGCGCGCGCTGCTGCAGGCGGTGCTGGACAACGCGCCCGGCCCGGCCCGCGACATCGTGATGCTGAATGCCGGTGTGGCGCTCTACGCCGCCAACGTGGCCCCGACCATGGCCGAGGGCATCGCGCTGGCCCGCGAGGTGCTGGCCAATGGCCAGGCCGCCGCGCGCCTCCAGCAATTCGTCACCCGCACCCAGGAACTCGCCGCAGCATGAGCCGACCCCTTCCCCCCGGTGTCCCCGACATCCTCGCCCGCATCGTCGTCACCAAGCACGAGGAGGTGGCCGCGGCCCGCGCGCGGCGCTCGCTGTCTTCGCTGCGCGAGGAGGCGGAGAGCCGCACCGACGTGCGCGATTTCGAGGCCGCACTGCGCACGAAGATCGCCGCGGCGCAGCCCGCCGTGATTGCCGAGATCAAGAAGGCCAGCCCGAGCAAGGGTGTGATCCGGCCTGACTTCCGCCCCGCCGAGATCGCGCAGACCTACGAGCGCCACGGCGCGGCCTGCCTGAGCGTGCTGACGGACGTGCAGTACTTCCAGGGCGCAGTCGACTACCTGCTGGAGGCGCGGGCGGCGTGTGCGCTGCCAGTGCTGCGCAAGGACTTCATGGTCGACGAGTACCAGGTCCACGAGGCGCGGGCGATGGGTGCGGACTGCATCCTGCTGATCGCGGCGTGTCTCGATGACGCGCAGATGGCCGATCTGGAGGCGGTGGCGCTGGCGCACCGGATGAGCGTGCTGGTCGAGGTCCACGACGGCGAGGAACTGCAGCGGGCGTTGCGGCTGAAGACGCCGCTGGTCGGCATCAACAACCGCGACCTGCGCAGCTTCGACGTGACGCTGGACACCACGCTGGGCCTGCTGGACGCGGTGCCGGCGGACCGGCTGCTCGTGACCGAGTCGGGCATCCTCGGGCCACAGGACGTGGCGCGGATGCGGGCCGCGGAGGTGCACGCCTTCCTGGTCGGCGAGGCGTTCATGCGCGCCGCGGATCCGGGTGTGGCGCTGGCGGCGCTGTTCCGCTGATGGTCGACAACCGCTTGACGCGCCCGCTGGCCGAGGCACTGGCCGACGTGGCGCCGGGCTGGGACGATCTGGTCGCGGCGTTTGTGGCCAGTCCGCGGGGTGCGGCGCTGTGCCGGACCATCGATGCACGGGTGGCGGGGGGGGCCGAGGTCTACCCGGATCGGCCGCTGAGGGCGCTGGAAACGCTGACACCGCAGCAGGTGCGGGTGGTGGTGCTGGGCCAGGATCCGTACCACGGGCCGGGCGAGGCCGAAGGGCTGGCGTTCTCGGTGGCCGACGGGGTGAAGATCCCGCCGAGCCTGCGCAACATCCGGCAGGAGCTGGCGGCGGACCTGGGGCTGGCGGTGCCGGTGTCGGGGAGCCTGCGGGCGTGGGCGGGGCAGGGCGTGCTGCTGCTCAACACCAGCCTCACCGTCGAGCGCGACCAGCCGGCCAGCCACGCCAAACTGGGCTGGGAGGCGCTGACCGATGCGCTGATCGACCGGGTCGCCGCGCAGCCGCATCCGAAGGTGTTCCTGCTGTGGGGCGCCCATGCGCAGGCCAAGGGGCCGCGCATCGAACAGGCCGGGGGGGCGAACCGGATCCTCGTGTCGAACCACCCGTCGCCGCTGGCGGCACGACGCCCGCCGGTGCCGTTTGTCGGCAGCCGGCCGTTCAGCGCGGCGAATGCCTGGCTGGCCGCCCAAGGCAGTGCACCGATCGACTGGCGGCTGGACGGGTCGGATTGAGGCCGGAACCGACCCGTTCAACAGGCACCAAAGAAAAAACCGCAGAAAGTGCTTGCGGCAAAAAAATAGCTTTGTTAAAGTCTATGGCTCGCCCAGGAGGGGTGGCCGAGTGGTTAAAGGCAGCAGACTGTAAATCTGCCCGCGAAAGCGTACGCTGGTTCGAATCCAGCCTCCTCCACCAGCGAACAGCATGGAAGCGACAGAGTGGTTTGCTGCAAAGCAATAAAGTCTGTGGGCTTGATCGGGCGGGAGTAGTTTAATGGTAGAACCTTAGCCTTCCAAGCTAATGACACGGGTTCGATTCCCGTTTCCCGCTCCAGTGTCTGCTGTGTAGTGTTGTCAGGTTGGAAGCCTGAATCTGTTGTGGTGTTGACTGTGTCGATACCGGTCTGTGTGTTTGATTTGATGCATGCAGACCCGTGTCGATGCCCATGTGGCTCAGTGGTAGAGCACTCCCTTGGTAAGGGAGAGGTCACGCGTTCGATCCGCGTCATGGGCACCACTTTTATGCATCGTCTGTCCAATCCGTTGTAGTGAACGCCCTCGGGAGCGCGAGATCATGTCAAAGGAAAAGTTTGTCCGTAGCAAGCCGCACGTCAACGTCGGCACCATCGGTCACGTGGACCACGGCAAGACGACGCTGACCGCAGCGATCACGACCGTGCTGTCGAAGAAGTTTGGCGGCACCGCCAAGGCGTATGACCAGATCGACGCGGCACCGGAAGAAAAGGCCCGCGGCATCACCATCAACACCGCACACGTCGAGTACGAGACGGCGAACCGCCACTACGCACACGTCGACTGCCCGGGTCACGCCGACTACGTCAAGAACATGATCACCGGCGCCGCCCAGATGGACGGCGCGATCCTGGTGTGCTCGGCCGCTGACGGCCCGATGCCCCAGACCCGCGAGCACATCCTGCTGTCGCGTCAGGTGGGCGTGCCTTACATCATCGTCTTCCTGAACAAGGCCGACATGGTGGACGACGAAGAGCTGCTGGAACTGGTCGAAATGGAAGTGCGCGAGCTGCTCTCCAAGTACGACTTCCCCGGCGACGACACCCCGATCATCAAGGGCTCGGCCAAGCTGGCCCTCGAAGGCGACACCGGCCCGCTGGGCGAGCAAGCCATCATGGCCCTGGCCGATGCGCTGGACACCTACATCCCCGAGCCGAAGCGCCTGGTGGACGGTGCCTTCCTGATGCCCGTGGAAGACGTGTTCTCGATCTCGGGTCGCGGCACCGTGGTGACCGGCCGTATCGAGCGCGGTATCGTCAAGGTCGGCGAGGCGATCGAAGTCGTGGGCCTGAAGGACACGCAACTGACCACCTGCACCGGCGTGGAAATGTTCCGCAAGCTGCTGGACCAGGGTCAAGCGGGCGACAACGTCGGCATCCTGCTGCGCGGCACCAAGCGCGAAGACGTGCAGCGCGGCCAAGTGCTGTGCAAGCCGGGCAGCATC
>NZ_CAWURG010000063.1:0-4293 GCF_963924895.1 uncultured Sphaerotilus sp. | reverse complement strand
GGCCGAGCGCATCGGGCGACGCCGGGTGCTGCTGATCGGCTGGGCGGTGGCGTTGCCGATTCCGCTCCTGGTGGCGTGGGCGCCGTCCTGGGGCTGGATCGTCGCGGCCACCGTGCTGCTGGGGGTGAACCAGGGGCTGACGTGGTCGATGACGCAGACCGCCAAGCTCGACCTCACGCGGGCGGACCAGCGCGGTCTGGTCATCGGACTGAACGAGTTCTCGGGCTATGTGGGTGTCGCCGTGGCCGGGGTGCTCACCGGGTACGCCGCGGCCTGGCTGGGACCGCGGCAAGGCTTGCTGTGGTTCGGCATGGCGGTGATCGGGCTGGCGACCGTGCTGGCGTGGTGGGCCGTGGTCGAAACCTTGCCGTGGGCGCAAGCGGAGGTGAAGGGCCATGCGGCCGTCACCGCGGTCGCCGGTCTGCGCCCGCGTTATCCGTCCGGGGTGAGCGCGCACCCGACCACCGGTGAACTCTTCGCGCTGGTGAGCTGGAAGGACCGCCGGCTGGCCGCGCTGTGCCAGGCCGGGCTGGTCGAGAAGTTCGTCGATGCGCTGGTCTGGGTCTTCTGGCCGGTCTACCTGCACCAGCAGGGCGTGGATCTGCCCGGCATTGGCTGGATCGTCGGCGTCTACGGCTTCACCTGGGGCGGGGCGCAGTTTTTCACCGGACAACTCTCCGACCGCATCGGTCGACACGGCCTCAACGTGGCAGGCATGTGGCTCTGTGGCGTGGGCGTGGCCCTGCTGCCGATGGGCCACGGCGCGCTGTGGTGGAGCATGTCGGCCGCGGTCGCCGGGCTGGGCATGGCCATGCTCTACCCGAATCTGAGCGCCGCGGTGGCCGATATCGCCCACCCGACATGGCGCGCCTCGGCCATCGGCCTTTACCGCTTCTGGCGTGACCTGGGCTACGGACTCGGCGCGCTCGGACTCGGCGCCGCGGCGGCGCTGGGTGGACGCATCGAGACCGCGTTCTCGTTCGTGGCGGTGGCGATGTTCCTGTCGGGTGCGGTGCTGTGGCACTGGGGGGAAGAAACCCACCCGCGACTCAACCCGGCCCCTGTGGCGCCGGATGCCTGACCTTGCTGGAGACAATCCATGAACCTGATGACCACGGCTCACCGAGCCAGGACCCTGGCGCTTGCAGCCACCTGTGCCGCCATGCTGGGCGGAATGCCGCTCCTGGCCCATGCCCAGCTCGACAAGGCCACCACCGAGGCGCTGGAGACCTATTTCGAGTTCAGCGACTACAACAGCGGCACCATCATGGTCGAGCAGATCCCGGCGGGTGACTGGAAGAAGTTCTACCTCCTCGACGTGCGTGATGCCGGCCAGTTCGCCAAGGAGCACATCCCTGGTGCCGTGAACATCGAGTGGCGCAAGGTCTTCGCCGAGCGGGCATCGCTGCCCAAGGACCAGCTGATCCTGGCCTACTGCAACACGGGCTCGTTCGCGGCCCAGTCGGCGATGGCGCTGCGCCTGGCGGGGTTCGAGAACGTGCGCCTCCTGCATGGGGGTTTCGGGGCCTGGAAGGCGTCCACCTCGGCGACGGCGAAATAGCCCGCATCCAGCCGTCGAGCCCTATCCCGTCACCGTCGGTTCCGGGCGAGCGAACGGTCCTCCCAGGGCAGCCTGCATCAGCAGGCGCGGCTGGTTCCAGACTGCAAAATGCCCGCCTGGAATGGTCACAGCGTCCAGCCCGCCCTGCGTGAAGTCGGCCCAGCGCGCCACCTGCAGCGGCGTGGCGTGCCCGTCGTCCGCCGCAGCCAGCGCCGTGATCGGGCAGCGCAAGGGCTGATCGCCAGGTCGCCGCATGGCTGCTTCGCGCAGACGCCGCACCAGCCGGAAGTCGGCCTGGAGCATGGGCAGCAGCATCTCCAGCAGCTCTGCATGTTCGAACACCGCCTCGGGGGTGCCTCCCAGGGCACGCAGGCAGGCCGTGAAACCGGCCACGCTCATCCGGTCCGGATCGACCTGGGCAGGATGGTCCGGGCTGCTGCAGGCCGCAACGACCAGCCGTTCGGGCGTCGGACCACCAGATGCCTGGAGACGACACGCCAGTGCATGTGCGATCAGCCCGCCCATGCTGTAGCCCAGCAGCACGAACGGCCGGTCCAGCCACGGCAAGACAGCCGCCTGCAACTGCGCCAACAGGGCCTCCGGGTCGTCCAGCGCCGGTTCGGCCAAGCGGCCTTCGCGGCCCGGCAATTGCACCGCACACAACTCGACATCCGCAGGCAACGCCGCGCGCCAGGACCGGTAGAGCGAGGCAGCCCCGCCCGCATAGGGCAGGCAGAACAGCCGCAGGCGGGGCGGGATGCACAGAGGGTAGCGGTGCAGCCACGGGGTGACGAGCGGGACGGAACGTGTATTCATGGTCCACAGAGGTGGAGACGGACGGGGTCCGGACTCGGCCCGGGCATCTGCCACTGCGTCAGGACCACGGCGGGCGCGCGTTCGCCGGGGCGGCGTTCGCAGGCCACAGCAAGCCCGTGCGCTGGCCCGGCCGGACCGGTGGCCAGGAACCAGCGCCGATCCGGCTGCGGATCGCCCTCGAAGGCCTGCAACTGCCAGCCCGCCTCCGGCACATGCACCAGGCCGAACTGGCTGGGCTCGACGCGGCCCAGCCCGATGCCCATGGCCTTGAGCGCCGCCTCCTTGAGGGTCCAGCGCTCCAGCAAGAACCGTCTGCGGGCCAGGTCGGTCGACTCCCCGGCATGCACAGGCACGATCCGACTCCACAGCGCCCTCTCGTGCGGGGTCAGGATCATGCCGGCCATCCCGGCCTGATCACGCATCGCATCGACTTCTTCCACATCGACACCGACCTCGCGGTCAAGGGCCACCGCGACGGCGACCAGACCAGCGCAGTGCGACAGGTTGAATCGCAGGTGCAGCAGCAGAGGGTGATGCCGGTGACACAGCGCAGGTTTGCCATCGGGCGCAGTCTCGAAACGCCAGTCGGCCGGGTCTGCGGCGGCATGGCGACTCAGCGCCCGGCGCAGCAGGACGTGGGCGCAGGCAAAGAGCTGCTGATCAGCCGGCCTGCGCAGACGCTGGATGCGGGCCCGTTCGGCGACGTCCAGTTCCGGGCGGAGCGACCAGTCCACGCCCTGCCCCGCCGGCACAGGCATCAGATGCACATGCACTGCGTCATCCGCCCGACCTTGCGGCCTGCCGGTCGGTGTCCGAAAGTGCATGGGGGCGTCGGCGTTGGGCATGGGCGAATTCTTGCATTCCGGCGCCGCGTGCGCGGCACGCCCTGGCGCACGTGCGCTGTCACACAGACCGTACAGCCAGGACAGCGCACGCTCGGTCTTCCTCGACGAGCCGCCGCGATGCGGACCGGCGCCCTTTTCTCTCGCACCGAGCGCAACGCTCACAAGGATGGGTCATGGACATCACGACGCACTGCGCACGCATCACGGGCCCGGTCACCTACCCGGCCGGCGGTGGTTGCATGCTGAACATCCCCATCGGGCCATGCCTGGTCGAGCGCGTCGGCAACCAGTCCATCGACGTCATCTGGGGCACGCAGGGACAGAGTTCCGTGGTGCTGCCCATCGAAGAGATCGAGGCCGCCCAGGTCCAGGGGCATCTGGTCCTGCTGGACTGATCTACGGGTTTACCCGTGATGTCGGGAGCGCAAATGGGCGGATCAATCGCCCACACGGCAGTACAGTGCCCCATGCACACCGATCGAACATGCACCCGACAGGACCTGATCCACCTCGCCTGCGAGGCCATGTCGGAGCGCGGCCTGGCGCCAGACTTCCCGCCCGCTGTCGAGCTTGAACTGGCCACACTGTCAGGCGCCCCGCACGACCTGGATGCAACGGTGGCAGACCTGCGGACGCTGCCGTGGCGCTCGATCGACAACGATGACTCCCTCGACCTCGACCAGCTGACCGCCTGCGAGTCGCTGGCCTCGGGTGCGGTGTGCGTGCGTGTGGCCATCGCCGACGTGGATGCGCTGGTCTTGCGCGGCTCCGCGATCGACGCACAGGCCTGCCTCAACACGACGTCGGTCTATACGTCGGTGCGGGTGTTTCCGATGCTGCCCGAGCGTCTGTCGACCGACCTCACCTCGCTCAACGTCGGCCAGGACCGCCTCGCACTGGTCACCGAGATGGTGGTCGACGCAGAGGGTGTGTTGACATCCTCCCCGCCCTAAAGGACGGGGATTCCTCCTGCGAGACGCGCATGCCCGCGCGCGGCGATGTTCTTGGCTGCGTTCACGTCGCGGTGGTGTTTCGCCCCGCACTCGCAGCAAGTCCACCGCCTCATTCCAA
>NZ_CAWURG010000062.1:0-28163 GCF_963924895.1 uncultured Sphaerotilus sp. | reverse complement strand
CAGGGTCTTTACTCGCTGAACAAACCGGCAGTCGCATCACCTGCCGCTCGCTGCTCACAAACCAGTTGTTTGCAGCGAAGACATCGATTGTAGATCGAACAATCCTCAGTCCGCAAGAGGTTCGACAGGAAATTTTTCAGGGTGCGTCGACAGGGGCTGGAGCACCGCCCTTGATGCGTCGGGCCAGGTAGGCGAGCGCCTCTTCCACCTGGTCGACCAGCACCAGACAGAGGTCGCCCGGCTCTAGCCGGTCCAGCGCAGTGTCGATGGCCAGGAACTCGCCGCGGATCTCGTCGATCCGGGTCGTGCGCACGGCATTGCCCAGGCCTTCCCGCAGCAGCCCGATCACCTCGCCGTCTTCCCGGCCACGCTGACAGGCATCCTGGTAGAGGATCACGTCGTCGAACGCGCCGCCCAGGATCTGCGTCTGTTCGCGGATGTCCTGGTCCCGGCGATCCCCTGCCCCGCTGATGACCACCGAGCGCCGCTGTGCCGGCAGCGCTTCGACCGCACTGACGAGTGCCCGCATCGCGTCCGGGTTGTGGCCGTAGTCGGCGATGACGGTGGCGCCACGGTAGTCCATCACGTTGAAGCGGCCCGGTGCGTTGTCGGAGTCGTTGACGAAGCTCGACAGTCCTCGGCGGATCGAGTCCCAGTCCAGTCCCGCACCCCACGCCGCGGCGACGGACGCCATGACGTTCTCGACCTGGAAGCCGATGGTGCCATTGCGGGTGATGGGGATGTCGCGCAGCGCGATCAGCTCGCGCCGGGCGCCCTGCGCAGCGACCAGATGCTCCTGGTCTATATAGACACAGCGCTTGCCCTGCGCACGGTGGGTGGCCATGACCGGATGCTGGCGGTCGGCAGTGAAGAAGATCACCTGCCCCGGGCAGGTCACCGCCATCGTGACGACGATCGGGTCGGCCGCGTTGAGCACGGCGTAGCCGCTGGTCGCCACGTTCTGCACGATCACCCGCTTCAGCACGGCCAGATCCTCGACCGTGGTGATGTAGTTCAGGCCCAGGTGGTCGCCGGCGCCGATGTTGGTGACCACCGCCACCTGGCAGCGGTCGAAGCCCAGACCTTCGCGCAGCACACCGCCGCGCGCCGTCTCGAACACCGCGGCATCGACTTCCGGATGCATCAGCACGTTGCGCGCACTGCGTGGTCCGCTGCAATCGCCGCTGTCGATCTGGCGGCCGTTGACGTAGACGCCATCGGTGTTGGTCATGCCCACGCGCAGGCCGCTGGTGGCGAACAGGTGCGTGATCAGGCGGGCCGTCGTGGTCTTGCCGTTGGTGCCAGTGACGGCGACCACCGGAATGCGGCCATCGTCGCCCGGCGCATAGAGGTGGCCAATCATGGCTTCGCCGACCGGGCGGCCCTTGCCGTAGGACGGCGACAGGTGCATGCGCAGGCCCGGCGCGGCGTTGACTTCGACGATGCCGCCGTCCTGCTCTTCCAGCGGACGCAGCACGCTCTCGCACACCACGTCGACGCCGCAGATGTGCAGCCCGACCATCTGCGCCGCGGCAACGGCCCGCGCCGCGACCTCGGGATGGACGTCGTCGGTCACGTCGGTGGCGGAGCCGCCGGTGCTCAGGTTGGCGTTGTTGCGCAGGCTGACGCGCTGGCCCTTCTCGGGGACCGAGGTCGGAGTGAGGTGCTGCATCGTCAGGCGCGCGACCGCGATGTCGTCGAAACGGATCTTGGTCAGCGAGGTCGCGTGGCCGTCACCGCGGCGCGGATCGGCGTTGACCGCATCGACCAGTTCGCGCACGGTGTGGACGCCGTCGCCGATCACGTGCGGCGGATCCCGGCGTGCCGCGGCCACGAGATGCTGCCCGACGACGAGCATCCGAAAATCGCTGCCCGGCAGGTACTTCTCGACCAGCACTTCGCCGATCTCGGCCGCGGCCGCATAGGCCAGTTCCAGGTGCACGCGGTCCACGATGTTGACCGTCACGCCCTTGCCCTGGTTGCCGTCCTGCGGCTTGAGCACCACCGGCAGCCCAATCTCGCAGGCGATCTCCCACGCCTCGTCGACCGACGAGGCAGGCCGCCCGATCGGCACCGGCACACCCGCAGCGTGCAGCAGCTTCTTGGTCAGGTCCTTGTCCTGGGCGATGGACTCGGAGACGGCGCTGGTCGAGTCGACCTCGGCGGCCTGGATGCGGCGCTGGCGCGAACCCCAGCCGAACTGCACCAGGCTGCCCTGCGTCAGGCGCCGGTACGGAATGCCGCGGGCCACCGCCGCCGACACGATCGCGCCGGTGCTCGGGCCGAGGCGCACGTCCTCGTCGATCTCGCGCAGGCGGGCAATGGCGGCCACCACGTCGAAGGCGGTGTCGGTCAGCGTGGCCTGGATCAGCTGCTCGGCCAGCTCCAGCGCCAGCCGACCGACATCCTCCTCGCTGTATTCGACGACCACCTGGTAGATACCGGCCTCGACCGTGGTGGAGGTGCGGCTGAAGGTGACCGGGCAACCAGCCTGCGCCTGCAGCGCCAGCGTCGCGGTTTCCAGCACATGCGCCAGCGAGACATCGCCACGCTGGGCACCCGCCGGCACGGCACCGATGCCGGGGAAGCGGGCCCGCAGGCGGGCCTCGAAACCAGGCAACTGGGCAATCGCGCGCTCGTCTTCGGCACACGACACGATGGCCTCGACCGCCGTGTGGCGGCTCCAGAGGTTGGGGCCGCGCAGGGCCCGAATGCGTGAAACGTCCATCAGAGGGTCACGGTCCGGTCAAGAGTGAGGGTCACGAGCGCGTCGGGCTCGATGCGAAAGTTTCCAGGCCAGCGGCCATCAGCTCCGGCGCGATACCCAGCGCCCAGCTGGCGGCCACGGCAGCCAGCACGACCGACGGCGCCAGCAGGATGCGCCGCCGCTGCAGGTCGACACAGACGGCTTCGGCCAGGCCGGTCGCGAGCACGACCCGCGACGCGCGCAGCAGCACCGCACGGCCGCCTTGCGCCCGGTGGGCCGCCACGGCCTCGTTGTCCTCGGCCAGCAGGCTGTAGAGGATGACCTCGCCATCGGACAGGCGGGCCATGTCGGCGATGCGCTCGTCGTCGGCATTCAGCACCGCCGCGCCCTCGGGCAGCACGACATCGACCTGGGTGCGCATCACGCGCGGCATCTGCTCGGTGTCGCGGATGTCGTGGCGCTCCAGCGTCTCGGCGCCACCCAGATCGGTGACCACGCCCACATGGCAGCGGTCATACGGCAGACCATCATCGAGGATGGTGGAAGCGCCGTTCTCGATCACCACGGTCTGCACTTCGCGGTTCATCAGCAGGCGGTGGCCGCTGGCCCAGTTGGCGCAGTCGCCACGGCCGACCCGGCGCCCCGCCAGGAACAGCCCGTCACGGCAGGCCAGCCCGACGTGCTTGCCGCTCAGGTGGACCAGCCAGGCCACGAGCTGCGCGATGTCCGCCGTGCCCTGCGAGCCGGCCACGCCGACCACGGGAATGCGGCCGCTGTCTTCCTCGCCAAAGAGGTGGTTGACGATGTCACGGCCCACGGGGCGTGGCATGCCCTCGGCGGGTTTCAGGTGCATCAGCAGGCCGGGGCCGGCGTTGACCTCGACGATCGCGCCCCCGGTCTCGTGCAGCGGGCGGCGGATGTCGGTCGTCACCAGATCGACGCCGGCGATGTCCAGCCCCACCACACGCGCCGCCAGCCCGACCTGGCTGGCCACGTCGGGGTGCACGGTGTCGGTGCAGTCGATCGCGACATTGCCATTGCGCTGGATCAGTACGGCACGCCCGGTGGCCGGCACGGCGTCCGGGCCGACCAGTCCCTGGCGCTCCAGCAGCAGCCGGGTCACCGGCTCGCGCTCCAGGCGGATCGTTTCGAGCGGGAACTCCTCGGCGTCGCCGCGGCGGGGATCGGTGTTGAGCTGGCGGTCGATCAGCTGCGTGATGGTGGAGACACCGTCGCCGGTGACCCACAGGCTCTCGCCCCGCGCCGCGGCCACCACCTGCCCACCGACCACCAGCAGCCGGTGCTCGTCACCGCGCACGTAGCGCTCGACGATGACCTCGCTGCCCTCGGCGTCGGCCACAGCCCAGGCCGCCATGACTTCCTCGCGGGTATTCAGGTCCAGGCTGACACCGCGACCATGGTTCGCATCCGTAGGCTTCACCACCACGGGCAAGCCGATGTCCTGCGCCTCGTCCCAGGCGGCTTCGGCATCACGTGCCACCGCGCCTTCCGGCACCGGCACGCCGCAGGCCTTCAGCAGCGTCTTGGTCAGGTCCTTGTCACCGGCGATGCCTTCGGCGATCGCACTGGTGAGATCCGTCTCCGCGGTCCAGATGCGGCGCTGGGCAGCGCCGTAGCCGATCTGCACCAGATTGCCGTCGTTCAGGCGGATGTGGGGGATGCGCCGGTCAGTGGCCGCGCCGACGATGCTGGCCGTGCTCGGGCCGAGGTAGCAGTCGTCGATCTTCTCGCGCACCCGCTCGACCGCGGCCGACACATCAAAGGCCTCGCCGTTGATCGCGGCCATCAGCAGCGCGTGGCCTTCCGCCAGCGCGGTGCGGGCCACCTGCTCGTCACGGGCGCGGAACACCATGCGGTAGACGCCGTGCTGCGAGGTGCTGCGCGTCTGGCCAAACCCGGTCGGCATGCCCGCCAGATTGAGCAGCTCGATGACGACGTGTTCGAGCACATGGCCCATCCACGTCCCTTCTTCGAGGCGCTGCAGGAAGCCGCCGCGCTCGCCGACACCGCAGTGGTGCTCGATCAGCGCCGGCAGCATCGCCGTCAGCCGGTCATTGAACCCGGGCAACTGGTGCGAGGGCCAATCCTCCAGCTCACCCAGGTCCAGCCAGACCTCCAGCACCGGACGGTAGGTCCAGACATTGGGGCCGCGCAGATACGTGATGCGCTGCAGCGTGATGTTTTCTTTCTTGGTCATGTCCTGCGGAGCTGGTGTTGGGCTCAAGGGGCTGATTGTGCACAACGTTCCTTGCGTCAAGTCATCGTCCTTCATTCGCGGCCCGTTGAACAAGGGCCGCGTTCATCTGAATAAATCTGACAGGGAAGGCTTGCGCCAGAATTCGGCATCCCCGAGAACAAGATCCCATGCATCCACTCCCTGCCAACGCACCGATGGCCGACCTGCCCACCCGACTTCTCCCGGAAGAGAACGTCATGGGCCTGTTGGAGGTTGACCTCGACGAGGCCCTGCACTTTTCCCGGAGCACCTTGGTCGTGACGAATCGCCGCCTGCTGTGGGCACGTGCAGGCGCCACCGACTGGTCCGGCGTCTGGCCGCTGGACGATCCTCTGTCGCTGCGGCACCACGACCACGCCGGTGTCGGCACGCTCGAACTGCACGATCCGCACGCCCAGCGCGCCGTCTGGCGATTCACCCTGGGGCAGAACGTGCAGGCACTGCGGCTGGTGCGCCAGTTCGAGCGCCAGAGCGAAGCGTTGCGCCACCCGGCCGCCCCCAGCCACGACGACGCCCACGACCCCACCACCTGCCCGACCTGCCACGCCCCGCTGCCGCCCGACAGCGACGAGTGCGCCGTCTGCACCCGCGAGCTGTCCACGCCGCCATCGACCTGGGTGCTGCTGCGGCTGTGGCGCTTCGCGAAGCCCTACCAGTGGAAGCTGCTGGCCGGCTTCCTGCTGACGCTGGCGTCCACCGCCGCGACGCTGGTGCCGCCCTACCTGACCATCCCGCTGATGGACAAGGTGCTGATCCCGTTCCAGAACGGCCACCAGATCGATCCGGCCTATGTGATCCAGCTGCTGCTCGGGCTGCTCGGCGCCGGTCTGCTCGCCTGGGGCCTCGGCTGGGCGCGCACCTGGCTGCTGGCCATCGTCTCCGAGCGCATCGCCGCTGACCTGCGCACCACCGCGTTCAACCACCTGCTCGGCCTGTCGCTCGACTACTTCGGCGCCAAGCGCACCGGTGACCTGATCGCCCGCATCGGCTCCGAGACCGACCGCCTCTCGGTGTTCCTGTCGCTGCACGCGCTCGACTTCGCCACCGACGTGCTGATGCTGGCGATGACCTCGACCATCCTGTTCTCGGTGAACCCGTGGCTGGCGCTCGTGACCCTGCTGCCGCTGCCCTTCATCGCCTGGATGATCCACATGGTGCGCGACCGGCTGCGCACCGGCTTCGAGAAGATCGACCGCGTCTGGGGCGACGTGACCAATGTGCTGGCCGACACCATCCCCGGCGTGCGCGTGGTCAAGGCGTTTGCGCAGGAAGCGCGTGAGTCGAAGCGCTTCCACGCCGCCAACGCCGCCAACCTCGCCGTCAACGACAAGCTCAACAAGACCTGGAGCCTGTTCACGCCGACCGTGACGCTGCTGACCGACATCGGCCTGCTCGTCGTCTGGGGCTTCGGCATCTGGCAGGTCAGCAAGGGCGACATCACCGTCGGCGTGCTGACCGCCTTCCTCGCCTACATCGGCCGCTTCTACGGCCGACTGGACTCGATGAGCCGCATCGTCTCGGTGACGCAGAAGGCCGCCGCTGGCGCCAAGCGCATCTTCGACGTGCTCGACCACGTCTCCAACGTCCCGGAACCCGACCAGCCCGTGCCGACCGGCCAGATGCAGGGCGCCGTGCGGCTGGACAACATCGGCTTCCGCTATGGCAGCCGCTCGGTGATCCGCGGCATGAGCCTGGACATCCGCCCCGGCGAGATGATCGGCCTGGTCGGGCACTCCGGTTCCGGCAAGAGCACGCTGGTCAACCTGATCTGCCGCTTCTACGACGTCACCGACGGCTCGATCCGCGTCGACGGCACCGACATCCGCCGCTTCGCCGTGGCCGACTACCGCCGCCACATCGGCCTGGTGCTGCAGGAGCCCTTCCTGTTCTTCGGCACCATCGCCGAGAACATCGCCTACGGCCTGCCCGGCGCCACGCGCGAGCAGATCATCGCCGCCGCCCGCGCCGCGCACGCCCACGACTTCATCCTGCGCCTGCCGCAAGGCTATGACTCGCTGGTCGGCGAGCGCGGCCAGGGCCTGTCGGGCGGCGAGCGCCAGCGCATCTCCATCGCCCGTGCGCTGCTGATCAACCCGCGCCTGCTGATCCTCGACGAGGCCACGGCCAGCGTCGACACCGAGACCGAGCGCGAGATCCAGAAGGCTCTCGACAACCTCGTCCAGGGCCGCACGACGATCGCCATCGCCCACCGCCTGTCCACGCTGCGCAAGGCCGACCGGCTGGTGGTGATGGACCGCGGCGCGGTGGTCGAGGTCGGCACGCACGACGAGCTGATGGCCGCCGAAGGCCACTACTTCCGCCTCTACGAAGCCCAGGCGCGCCGCACCGATGCGGCCGACGAGGACGGCGATTCCGAGCACGATCAGAACCTGCTCTCCCACCAGATCCCGCAGCCGTCCGCCCACGGCAACGCGGCCTCCTGAACCCGACGAGCCGCCCCATGTTCCTGCTTGAACGCCACCCCAGCGGCCGCCTCGTCTACACCGGCGAAGACGGCGCCACCCACCACGGCATCACGCCCGTGCGCGCCTTTCCGGTCTCTGCGCCAGAGGCCGGCCTGTCCCTCGTCAGCGCCGAAGGGCATGAGCTGGTCTGGGTCGACCGGCTGGACGCCCTGCCCAAGCGCCAGCGCACCCTGATCGAGGAGGAACTGGCGCACCGCGAGTTCATGCCCGAGATCCGGCGCGTGGTGGCGGTGTCCACCTTCTCGACCCCCAGCACCTGGACCGTGGAGACCGACCGCGGCCCGACCACGCTGGTGCTGAAGGTGGAAGAGGACATCCGCCGCCTGCCCGAGCGCGGCCGGCTGCTCATCACGAGCGGCCACGGCATCGTCTTCTCGGTGCGCGACATGGCCGCACTGGACCGCCCCTCGCGCAAGCTGATGGAGCGGTTTCTCTGACGGAGCCGCCCGATCAGTCGGCCTGCTCGTCGAACTGCAGCCCGTTGTCGGCCATCCACTCCTTGGCGGCGCGGAAGGCCTCGATCGCGGCCGGCGCGCCCGCATAGGGCGCCACATGCAGCAGCACCTCGCGCAGCTCCCGCAGCGTCGCGCCGTTGTTCACCGCGCCGCGCAGGTGGCCCTTGAGTTCCTGACTCCGGCCCAGTGCGGCCAGCATCGCCACCGTGCACAGGCTGCGCTGCTTCAGATCCAGCCCCTCGCGCAGCCAGGTCGAGCCCCAGGCGTGTTCGTTGACATGGGCCTGCAGCGGGCGCGAGAAGTCGTCGGCCAGCGCCAGCGCGCGGTCGACGAAGACATCGCCCATCACCTGGCGGCGGCGCTGTTCGCCAGGGTGGCACAAAGGTTCGGCGCTGGCCGAAGGGTCGGAGACTGGGGGCAACGCACGCATGGTGAACGCAGGATGAGGGTGGATCAGCCCGGAAGTATGCCCAGCTTGCGCCCTTGCACCAGCGTGGTCCAATGGGGTGACACAACAGGCGCCCCACCACCATGCTCGACGACGACGACGAAAAGACCGTGATCGACTCCAAGGGACTGCGCTACAAGAGCAAGTCCGCCGGCTCGCCCTTTGGCGGCAAGGGTGCGTTTGTCGGCGGGACGATGTCCTGCCTGCTGTGCGGCAAGCACCGACCGCAGGCCATGCTCAAGAGCAAGCAGGTGCTCGGCCGGCCGCAGAAGGTCTGCGCGCCCAGCTGCAAGGAACTCGACGACATCCTCGCGCAACAGCGCTGACGGCGCTGACGGCGACCGGTCGGGCGTCAACGCCACCCCACACCACCTTCGAATGAAGGGTCTTGTTCGGCTCCGATGGCACGGCCGGCGAGGCCCAGCCCCCGCACCTGGATGTACCCCGCGCCGAAAGCGCGTGAAACGATCAATCCCGCAATTCTTGCACCCGATTGTCGGGCGATCGATTCACATCTGCGGGGTTTTCACATGTCCATCCAGCCCAAGGCACGCCACACGCTGGCCCGTGCACTGCTCACCGGCGGCCTGCTCGTCAGCGGCCTGTCCTTCGGATCAGCCGCCCAGGCTGCGATCAGCTTCCAGTTCAACTTCCTCGACGGGGCGGGCACCGGCTTCAACGACGCCACCACGGGCGCCAGCCGCCAGACCGCGCTGAACTCGGCCGCCTCGCTGTTCTCCAGCATGTTCGGCAGCCAATTCAGCGACTCGGGCACCATCGTGCTCGATGCCACCGCCTCCGACAATCCGCTGAGCGGCAACCTCGCCTCCGCAGGCAGCGAACTCAGTCTGGCCGGTGGTGCACCGGGCGGCTTCAATCTGCAGGGCGTCATCAGCACCAAGCTGCAGACTGGCGTCGATCTGAACGGTGCCAGCGCGGACGGCATCGTGAACTTCAACTTCGGCCAGAACTGGCAGCTCGATGCCAACGCACCGGTCTCCGGCGGGCAGTTCGACTTCTACGGCGTCGCCTTCCACGAGTTCACGCATGCCCTGGGGTTTGCCTCGCTGATCAACCAGAACGGCACCGACCTGTTCGGCAACAGCACCGCCGGCCACTGGGGCACCTACGACCAGTTCCTGGTGGACAAGAACGGCAACGCCGCCGTCAACAACACCAGTTTTGCCATCGACAGCGGCGTGTGGAACACCGCCAGCATCGGTGGCACCAGCCCGGCGGCCGGCATGTTCTTCAATGGCGCCCACGCCGTCGCGGCCAACAGCGGCCAGCTCGTCGGGCTGTACTCGCCGACCACCTGGATCGGCGGCAGCAGCGTCTCGCACATCGACACCGACAATGCGGCCTACGGCGGCCTGATGATGCTGCACTCAGTGGGCGCCGGCAGCGCAGCACGCGACTACAGCCCCATCGAGGTCGGCATGATGCAGGATCTGGGCTACACCGCCGTCACCGCCGTGCCGGAGCCGGAAAGCCTGGCGATGATGTTCGCCGGCCTGGGGGTCATCGGCAGTCTGCACCGCCGCCGCCGCACCCGGACCACCACCGCATGACCACCGTCTGAAGCCCCCCCTGCATGCCCCGTCGCCCCGCTGTCCCGAACACCCTCGGCCTCGTGCTCTGTGCCAGCCTGATCGGCCTGACCGGGACCGCCCCAGCGGCGGAGCCTGTCGCGGGTGCCTTGCCCCGCAGCTTTCGCATCCAGGACCTGCGGGTGCGTCTGGAGCGGTCCGCCGGGCCGGTGGCGGGTGCTGCGGCGCGCAGCCTCGAGTTCTCGGGCACGGTGCCGGCGCAGCGCGGCGAGTTGCTGGCCATGCTGGATGCACTGCAGGCGCTGCAGTTCTTCAGCCTGCCGGGCCAGATGACCGTGCAGACCTCGTACATCCTGCGCGAGGACGGCACGGTGCAGACCCAGTGGCTGCTCCGCAGCGACGAGCCGACGACGCGCGTCTGCGTGGCCGTCGCGCCGGGTCAGGAGCGGTGCGTGACCTTCACGGCCACCGCCGCCCCGGCCGACCTCGTGCGCTTCGCGGACCAGGCCTTCGCGCGCACCGTCAAGCGCTGAACCGGCACGTCAGGCGACCACCGCCTGCGTGCGCAGCCCATCGATCTGCGCCGCGTCGTAGCCGATGCTCTCCAGCAGCGCCTGCGTGTGCTCACCCAGGCGCGGCGGCTGCAGGCGCACACCCAGCCGCTCGCCGTCCAGCGTGATCGGGAACAGCGTGGTCTTGACGGTCTGCCCGGCCCGGGCGCCGTCCGGCAGCGTCATGTCGGCCAGACCGCCGGTGGCCAGCAGGTGCGGATCGTCCAGCAGGTCTTCTGGCCGACGGATCGGCGCGAAGGGCAGGCCGACACGCTCCATCGTCTCGGCGAGTTCCGCTGCGCTGCGCGACACCAGCCGCTCGCGCAGCGCCGGCATCAGCCACGGCCGCGCCCGCACCCGCTGGTTGTTGGTGGCAATCGCCGCGTCGGCCTTCAGGTCCGCGAACCCGAGCGCGTCGCAGAACGTCACCCACTGCGCGTCGCTGACCGCCGCCAGGAAGATCTGCTCGCCATCCTTCACCGTGAACACGTCGTAGACCGCCCAGGGGCTTTCTCGGGCCGGCATCGGCGAGGCGGCCTGGCCGGTCACCGCGTACTGGAGCATGTGCTGGCCGACGAGGAAGACGTTGTTCTCGAAGAGCGCGGACTGCACCTCCATGCCGCGCCCCGTGATGCCACGCTGGATCAGCGCACCCAGCACGCCGATCGCGCCGAACATGCCGCCCATGATGTCGTTGACGCTGGTGCCGGCACGCAGCGGGTCGCCCGGCCGGCCGGTCATGTAGGCCAGGCCGCCCATCATCTGCACCACCTCGTC
Organism: uncultured Sphaerotilus sp.; assembly: GCF_963924895.1. Taxonomy (NCBI): domain Bacteria; kingdom Pseudomonadati; phylum Pseudomonadota; class Betaproteobacteria; order Burkholderiales; family Sphaerotilaceae; genus Sphaerotilus; species uncultured Sphaerotilus sp. The sequence continues at coordinate 16,932 of NZ_CAWURG010000062.1, read as the reverse complement.
GAGCGCGGTGCGGTGGTCATACGGCCCCGGCAGGAAGCCCTTGTGGCTGGCGTAGATCAGGCGCGGGTTGACGGCGCTCAGGCTGGCGTAGTCGAGGCCGTACTTGCCCATCGTGCCGGGCTTGAAGTTCTCGGCGACGACATCCGCGCTGGCCGCCAGCCGGCGCGCGACCTCGGCGCCCTCCGGGTGGTGCAGGTCGATCGCGATGCTCTTCTTGTTGCGGTTGAACATCGGGAAGAAGCCCGCGCCAGCGCCGAGCAGGCGCCGCGTGCGGTCGCCGTCAAGCGGCTCGATCTTGATCACCTCGGCGCCCATGTCGGCGAGCACCATGCCGCAGGTCGGGCCCATCACCATGTGGGTGAACTCGACGACGCGCAGGCCGTTCAGCGGTTGGGGCGGGGTGTGGGTGGGCGTCGTCATGGCGGTCGGGATCATCGCAGGCATTCAAGTTCCCGACGGGCCACCCGATGGACCCGTCATGAAAAACCGCCCTGCCCGTGGCTGCTCAGCTGTGGATGTAGCTTTCGAGCTGCGCGATCACGAACTGCTGCTCGGAGATGATGTCCTTGACCAGATCCCCGATCGAGATCAGCCCGACCAGCGTCCCCTGCTCCATCACCGGCAGGTGGCGCAGGCGCCGGCCGGTCATCAGCGCCATGCATTCCTGGCTGGTGGTGGTCGGGGTCACGAAGATCACGTCCGGCGTCATCACCTCGCGGATCGGGGTGTCGGCGGATACGCGGCCGCGCACTTCGACCTTGTGGGCATAGTCGCGCTCCGTGAAGATCCCGAGGATGCGCGTGCCCTCGACGATCAGCAGCGAACCGATGCGCTGCTGGGCCATCACCTCGATGGCCTCCCGCACCGATGCGCCGGGCGGAACGGTGTGAATGGCCGGGCTGGGCTTGGACGACAGGATCTGTGCGACGGTGCTCATGGTGTAGTTCCCCTTCGGAGTGCGGTCAGTGGCGTTGGCCATCATGGCAAACACGCCCATCTTCGCGCAGAACAGCCCTTTCCACATGATGGACTTTCCTAGTACGGAGGCCTGATGGCCCAGTTTCCCCAGGGCTACCGCCAGATCGATCAACGCTGCACCGCGGGTGAGCGGCGGCTGTTGCAGCAGCTGAAACAGTGTCTGGACGACGAGCACCTCGTCTGGCACAACGTGCCGATCGGCCCGCGTGCCCGGCAACCGGATTTTGTGGTGCTCGGGCCACGCATGGGGCTGCTGCTGCTGGAGGTGAAGGACTGGCGCTGCAGCACCGTCGTGCGCGCCACGCGCGATGCGGTCGAGCTGCGCACCGAGCGCGGCCCCGTCACCGACCACCACCCGCTGCGCCAGGCGCGCGACTACGCGATGGAGCTGGTCGACCTGGTGCAGCGCGACCCGGCGCTGGTGCACGACGACGGCCCGTACCGCGGGCGGCTGCTGTTTCCCTATGGCTGGGGCGCCGTGTTCTCGGGCATGCGGCGCAGCGAGGTGGCGCAGCGCCCGGGTTTTGATGCCGTGTTCCCGCCCACGCAGACGCTGCTGCGCGACGATCTGGACGACAGCGTCGATCCGGACACCTTCCAGCAGCGGCTGCTCGGCCTGTTCACCGTGCACTACCCGCACACGCTCACCCCGGCGCAGCGCGACCGCATCCGCTGGCACCTGTTTCCCGAACTCCGGCTGAACACCGATCCGGCCGAGGCGGTGACCGACCAGGACACCGGACCCGCGCCCGTCCCGGACCTGCTGCAGGTGATGGACCTGCCGCAGGAGCAGATCGCGCGCCGGCTGGGCAGCGGGCACCGCGTGGTCCACGGTGTGGCCGGCTCGGGCAAGACGATGGTGCTGGTGCTGCGCGCGCAGATGCTGGCCGCCACGGCGACGGTGGAGCAGCCCGTGCTGGTGCTCTGCTACAACCGCGCGCTGGCCGACCGGCTGGACGCGCTGGTCCACCAGCAGCCGGTCAGCGACCGCGTGCAGGTGCGCACCTTCCACCGCTGGTGCCAGGAACTGGCGCGGCGGCACGGCATCGAGCTGCCGGCCGAGCCGGGCAGCGAGGACTTCTATGCCGAACTGCCGCGGACCGTGGCGCAGGCGGTCGCGGACGGACGGATTCCGGCCGGCCGCTACAGCGCCGTCCTGATCGACGAGGCCCACGACTTCGACGACGACTGGCTGCGCACCGCCGCCTGCATGGTCTCGCCGGACACGCGCAGCCTGCTGGTGCTCTACGACGACGCGCAGTCGATCTACCAGACCACGCGCCGGCGCTTCAGCTTCGCCAGTGTCGGCATCCAGGCCCAGGGCCGCACCAGCGTGCTGCGGCTGAACTACCGCAACACCGCCGAGGTGCTGACGCTGGCGCTGGCCTGTGCCCGCGGCCTGCTGCTGCCGCACGAACCGACGCGGCTGCGGCCCGACGACGAGGTGCAGACCGTCACCCCGGCCACCTCCGGCCGCCACGGCCCGCAACCCGTGCTGCTGCTGGCCCAGGACCCGGCGGACGAAGCCGAGCAGATTGCCGGGCACATCGGCGCGGCCCGCGCCCGCGGCATGGCGTGGAGCGACATGGCCGTGCTGTGCCGCACCCGGGCGCAGCTCGCGCCGATCGCGCAGGCGCTGCAGCGGCGCGGCTGGCCGGTGGAGTCGATGGGGGCCGCGGGCTTTCTGCGCTTCGACTGGCAGCAGCCCCGCATCCGGCTGCTGACGCTGCACAGCGCGAAGGGCCTGGAGTTCGCGCTCGTGCTGGTCGCGGGCCTGCAGGCGCTGCCGTGGCGCGGCGAGTCGCTGGACGACGCGGCGCGGCTGCTCTATGTGGCGATGACGCGGGCCACGCGCACGCTGGTGCTCTCGGCGTGCGGGGCCTCGCCGATTGTCGAGCGGGTGCAGCTGGCGCTGTCGGGCACAGCGGCGCGGCTGGCATCCCCCCGCGTGACCCAGAGCTAGAGCTTGCACCCCAATCTTTGCTGCATCGCAGCAAACCGCTTGCATCCTGGCGCGATCGTCCTATACTTCATTCCATGCTGCAGTGCAGCAAAACTTTTCAAACCCTTCTGGAGCTTCACCATGACGATCAATACCGAACAACTGGCCGCCGCGAACAAAGCCAATCTGGACTCGCTGGTCGAGCTGACCCAGAAGGCTTTCTCGAGCATCGAGAAGCTGGTCGAGCTGAACATGCAAGCTGCCCGCGAATCGCTGGAGCAGACCGCCGAGCAAGCCAAGGCCGTGCTGGCCGTCAAGGGCCCGCAAGAACTGGCCGCCCTGCAACAGGACTTCCTGAAGCCGGCCCAGGAAAAGGCCATGGCCTACGGCCGCCAGGTCTATGAAATCGCCACCTCGACGCAAGCCGAAGTGAAGAAGATGGCCGAAGCCCAGATGGCCGCTGCCAAGAACCAGTTCAGCACCCTGGTCGAAGAAGCCACCAAGAACGCCCCGCAAGGCAGCGAAGCCGCCATGGCCATGGTCAAGACCGCCATGACCAACGCCTCGACCGCGTTCGAAAGCGTGCAGAAGGCTGCCCAGCAAGCCACCAGCCTGGCCGAAACCAATCTGAAGAACCTCGGCGAAACCGCCGAGAAGGCGACCAAGGCCGCGACCAAGCGCCGCGCCTGATCCACTCAGACCGTTTGTCTCCTCGGTGCCTGCGCGCAGGTATCGTTCAAGCCCGGCTTTGGCCGGGCTTTTTTTCGTCTGCCTGTCGGGCGAGTCGAACCGCCCTTCCTGTCTATAGCACCACCACCTCATCGCTGAACCGATCCTGCACCCGCTTGCCCGCGCACAGCACCGAGTAGACCCGGCAGTTCAGCCGCGCCTTGGCCGCGCACAGCTTGGCCGTGAAGTCCTCGCTCAGGCTGCAGTCGCCGTCGGAGACCATCAGCACGTCGGCCTTGAGATAGCCGGGGTTCGTCTCGACGAGGTGGAGGGCGTGCTGGAGCGGGGTCTCGAAATCGGTGCCGCCGTTGAAGCCCTGGCGCAGGAAGGCCAGCAGTCCGGCGGCGTCGTTGCGGGCGTCCATCGCGAAGGTGCGGAGCTGGCCGCTGGCGCCGAACAGGATGACGTGCAGCGAGCGGTCTTCCTGCTTCAGGATGCCCGCCACGGCGAGCAGCAGCGCCTTGGCCTTGAGCAAGGGTTCGCCTCGCATGCTGGCGGAGGTGTCGAGGCAGGCGACCACGGGGCCGGTGCGCTTGGACCGGGTTTCGGTGGTTTCGCCGGTCGTCAGCGTGCTGCCGCTGAGCTGGTAGGTCAGCAGGTTGTGTTCCAGCAGCCGGGCGTAGAACAGCGTTTCCAGCGTGTCGTCTTCGAGATTGACCAGCTCGCTGGGCAGCAGGCGCATCAGGTCGTTGCTGCGGTGGGTGCCGTGGACTTCGCTCTGGCTGGCCTGGGGGATGCGGGTCTGGCGCTTGAAGTCTTCGGACACATGCTGGCGGCCCATCTTGCGCACCAGCTCGCGGATCTGCGGGTTCTGGGCGATCTGGCGGGCCAGGGCGGCGAAGTCTTCTTTACCAGTTTTCAAGTCGTCGTAGGAGAGCCCTGCGCTGGGGCAGGCGGCCAGGAATTCCTTGGCCTGTTCGCACAGGTCGCTGATGTCGTTCAGGGTTTTGCGATAGACGCGCAATCGCTGGCGGATGGGCGCGGGGAGGTTTTCGTCGTCGATTTCCGCTTCGTAGGCTTGCGCTTCGGCGAGTTGCTGGCGCAGGTGGGCGATGTTTTCGGGGGTCAGGGGCAGGCGTCTGGATTGCTGGTTGATGGCGTCCCAGTCGGGTTCTTCGGGCTTTTCGCTGGCATCGTCGTTTTGCCAGTCCCACAGAAGCCATTTGGTGGCGCCGAGTTTCTTTCTGGCGGTTTCCTTGAGGGTCGCCATGGTGGGTTCCCAGGTTTCGTCCGGGAGCATGGACAGGGCGCGGTCCAGCAGCGAGGAGTTTTCCTGGCGTGTGCGTTGGACGTGGTTGACGCATTTGGTCGAGAACTGGTGGCAGTTCTTGACCACAAGGCCATAAAACGCCCGCTCGCCCAAATGGCTGGCGGCGCGCTCGGCCACGGCACCATGGCCGACGGGGCCGTCGCTGTTGCACGAGACGTAGATCTTTCGGCCCCAGGTGCTTTTGGTGGTGAAGTCCCCGGCATCGCTCAGGCACACGGAGCTTTCAGCCATGCCGTCCACGACGATGTTGGAAATCTTGCCGCCTTCGACATGAATCCCCGAATGCTGCGCCGCCAGCCAGAGGTCGCAATACACCACGCTGCCGGGCACCGGGATGACCTTTTCGCGGAAGGTGCTGTCGATGAAATACTTGAGCGGCTTGAAGGCGATTTTTCCAAGCAGGGTAGTCATCGAATTCAGCATGGCGCGCCCGGCATCAGAGCCATATGTTGGCTTTGAATTGCTGGGTCAGCAGATCGACAGTCGAGGACGCCTTGGCAGACGCAGACGCTCCTGTTGACGTCGGGATCGCATCGATCCCTGCTTGGCGCAAGGCCGGGCGGTCGTTTTGATCGTCCCAGATCCACACTTGATCGAAATCCCAGTCCAGGGTGTGCTCAAAAAATCGTTGCGTGAACTGTGCAGCCGCAATGGATTTGCTCTTTGTGTTCTGCGCGCCAATTGTCGCCCCTCCCCAGTGCCTAAATTTATTGATGTCAAAATCAATACTATCAATAGCAAAATTTCTATCAAACAAGGAGTTTGAGCTTTCGGCAACAATACTGTTTTGCCAAAAAGCAAGAGATCCCATCAAATCAAAATTACCCAAGGCGCACCGATTTATATTACTGGTATCAGCCGCATGAGCTATTCCAGAAAAATTAACGAATCCATCCCACTTTCCGACAACAAGGCAGCACTCTGTCGTGGAATTAATCAATTCTGTTGCAATGCCCCCTTGGTTTTTTGGATCGGACGTGCGACACACATCCATAACCACCAAGCAATCTGATATTTTGGTATTTTTAGCAACATGCTCGAAAAGAGGGGCGCTCGATCGACAACTGCGAATAACGCCACCATCAGCAGATCCGGAAATATTTTTCCCAGTAGCACAAAATGATATATCACAATCATTCGCCTTGCTGGAAATTAGTCTATCCCCTGCTTCGCAGGACAGAATCTTGCAATTTCTGGCAATATTAATCAACACCCCCGACATCCTGCACGCAAAAAATTCAGACTGACTCGCCCATTTTGCCAAACCAAGTTTTTGCGTTCTCAAATGCGCGACTCGACCATTTCGTATATTCCGGAACAACCATCGACCAGCACCATCAGAAATAATGTGGCCCTGTCCTTCATAGTGGCCATTGAAATCAAACTCTGGCCAAATATTTATCTTTCTAATATCTAAATCAGCAGTTTGCCGGAAGTGGTAACCCTGCTGACCCACATACGGGCGAGCCAAGTCAATCAGATCGTCCACGGACTGGATCAGCAAAGGATCGTCAGCCGTGCCACTGCCCACGTAGCCTTTCACCACAGCACCGGATCTGCGCGGAGCATGAGCGGGCGTCGTGCCTTTGGCCACCGCAAGCGTTGTTGCCAACTTGGTCAGCACCAGCGTCTTGCCATCGCCACCAAGCTCATAAGCCGGCGCCTGTGACTGGTCAGACAACGCGACCGGCACTTGCCGGCTATGGCACTGCAAGGTCTTGATCACCAATTCCCGCACCTTCGGCGCGTTGTCCGCGTGGTTCCACAAACAATCCTTGAGCAGCATCAGATCCGACAGATCCACCGCCTCCCGCCCATTGGTCGCCGCCGACACGCGCATCAGGTGGATGACCTTCTTCAGCCGCCGATCCGACAGGCTCTCGCGCCGGTCTTCCTTGAACGCCTCCTTGTGCGCCGCCCAGATGTCCTGCACCGCCTGGATCAGCGCCGGCTCGAACACCACCTGATCCGCCGCCTGACGGACCCGCGCCAGATCCGCCGCACTCAGCCTGTCCTCCGTGCGCAGCGTCGGCTCCGTCGTGGTCTCGAACAGCCGCGGCAAGTTGTTCGCCCCGACGTAATCCACGAACACCCGCACCAGGAACCGGTCGTACAGCGCCGCGAGTTCCTCCTGATCGGTCGGCAACTCGTTCGAGGCCGCGATCAGCGCCTGCAGCGGCACCTTCTGGACCTGCGTGCCGTTGTGATAAACGCGCTCGTTGAGCACCGTCAGCAGCGCGTTCAGGATCGACGAGCTGGCCTTGAAGATCTCGTCCAGAAACGCCATCCGCACGGTCGGCAGGTAGCCCTCGGTGTTGCGGTGAAACCGGTCGGCCTTGAGCGCACTGATGGACAGCGGCCCGAACAGCTCCTCAGGCGTGGAGAACTTGGTCAGCAGGTATTCGAAGTACCCGGCGCCACCGCCCTCACCCTCGTGGGACAGGCTTTGCGCAATGCGCCGGGCCACCAGGCTTTTGCCCGTACCAGGCGGCCCCACCAGCACCAGATTTTCCCCAGCCAGCGTGGTCAGCATGGCCAATTTCAGAACGTGTTCGCGCTCGACCAGCCCTTGGTTGAGCTGTTGCAGCAATGATTGGATCTTCGTTTTCATTGAATTGAATTCCCCAAAATTGAGTCAGCCTCGCGATGCCCTACGTCTTGGTTCCTTTCCCGACGTAGTGGCGCATCAGATATTCATTGAACATGGGCACAGTGAAGGCAATGTCGCCATGCGATGGACTGTAGATCATGCCTTTGCTGATGATCTGCGACCGGCGAGGGCCCAGACTTTGGTGCGTTTCATTCAAGGCGGCCGCGATGTCGGATGACCGATAGGGGCCAGCTCCAAGCTGCGCCATGGCGATCACGTACTCGCGCTCTTTGGGCGTCAGCCGATCAAACCGCACCTTGAAGAATCCGTCATCCAGGCGCCGGGTGGCCGCTGTGGCGGCTTGCGCAGCGTCGGACAAATCGATCTGCGGACCCTGCGCGATATTCCAGCATTGATAGCCCCACTCTTGAAGAAAATACGGGTAGCCCTGCGTTTTCAGCACGATCTCGTTCAATGCTTCGTCACTGATGCGCTCCCCCTCGTCTTCGACGGGTTGCCGGATGGCAGTCTTCGCGTCATCGCTCAGCAGCGGCCCCACCGCCGGATAATGGAACAGCCGCTCCGCATACGATTTGGCGTCGCCAGACAACGCAGCGACCTGTGGCAAGCCCGCCCCGAAAAACAGCACCGGCAGATCCTTCTGGCTGATCTTGTGCAACGCCACGATCAGCGCGGCCAGATCGCCAGACTTCAGGTACTGCACCTCGTCGATCAGCAGCGTCCAGGCTTTGCCAGCCGCCCTGGCCGCCTCGCCGACACGCACAAACAGCTCCGGCAGGTCGCTTTCGATGTCCCCGCTGTCGGCCACCCCGACCTCTGGATCCACCGAAATGGACAGGTCGCCATACGACAGTTGGAAGACCGACGCAAAGGACCGAAGCGCCCGCAGTGCCTGATGGGCCTTCACCTTCGCTTTCTCGCTCGTCGAGAGCTTGCGGAGCACCTGGTTGATCTTGGGCACCAGCAGCTCACTCAGTGATTTGCCTTCTGGCGCTTCAATGGACGAGGTCAAATGCCCGGCGTTCTCGGCCAGCTCTTCGATTTTGTTGAGGAGCACCGTCTTGCCGACCCCCCGCAAGCCCAGCAACATTTGCGACCGACTCGGCTTGCCCAACAACGCGCGCTGCACGGCCACATGGGCATCGTCGAGGATGGATTCCCGACCCGCCAGTTCCGGTGGTCGGCTGCCAGCGCCAGGCGCAAAGGGGTTTCTTACGGGGTCCATGGTCACTCCAGCGTCATGCGTCTACCATTCGATATGAAAGTATAGGCTTAACGGCATAGACTAACTTAGTCTTTCGTAGCAAGTCAAAGCTGGCTATGCTGCCCGCGCCACCAGCCACTCGGAGTTGCCATGCCCTGGACCCCTTCCCCCACCCGCTACGACACCATGCCCTACCGCTTCTGCGGCCGCAGCGGGCTGAAACTGCCCGCGATGTCGCTGGGCCTGTGGCACAACTTCGGCGACACCACGCCGCTGAGCCTGCAGCGCGAGATGGTGACCACCGCCTTCGACCTCGGCATCACCCATTTCGACCTCGCCAACAACTACGGCCCGCCCTACGGCAGCGCCGAGACCAACTTCGGCCGGATCCTGCGCGAGGACCTGAAGCCCTACCGCGACGAGCTGATCCTCTCCAGCAAGGCGGGTTGGGACATGTGGCCCGGCCCCTACGGGCAAGGCGGCGGCTCGCGCAAGTACGTGCTGGCGAGCCTGGACCAGAGCCTCAAGCGCCTGGGCACCGACTACGTCGACATCTTCTACTCGCACCGCTTCGACGCCGAGACGCCGCTGGAGGAAACCGCCGGCGCGCTGGCCACCGCCGTGCAGCAGGGCAAGGCGCTGTACGTGGGCATCTCGTCGTACTCGCCCGGCAAGACGGCCGAGATGGCCCGGCTGCTGCGCGAGCACAAGGTGCCGCTGCTGATCCACCAGCCGAGCTACAACCTGCTGAACCGGCTGATCGAGCGCGGCCTGCTCGACACGCTGGCCGCGGAAGGCATGGGCTGCATCACCTTCACGGCACTGGCGCAGGGGCTGCTGTCGGACAAGTACCTGAACGGCATCCCCGCAGACGCCCGCATCAACCGCCCCGGGGGCGGCTCGCTGTCGCGCGAACACCTGTCGGACGCCAACCTCGCCAAGGTCCGAGCGCTGAACGCCATCGCGCAGCGGCGCGGCCAGTCGCTGGCACAGATGGCGCTGGCCTGGGTGCTGCGCGATCCGCGCGTGACAACCACGCTGATCGGCGCCAGCAGCGTGGCGCAGATCCGCGAGAACGTCGCCGCGCTGCAGAACCTGGCCTTCAGCGCCGAGGAACTCGCCGAGATCGACCGCCACGCCAGCGAAGGCGGCGTCGATCTCTGGCGTGCGCCGAGCAGCGACTGGGCCTGATTCCTCGTTCTCGGCCAAGGGCCACGCCTTCTCAGGCGTGGCCGGCTGCAGCCCGTGGGCGCGGGAGCACCATGCCGATGTTGGTCATCGCCGACTCGGCCAGCACACACGCCACGTCGTCCACCGTGCCGTGGTGACCGCCGTCGAACACGACCAGCTTCGTGCAGCGTGACGCCGAAGAGCCGGTGCCGGGCGGCGCGCTCGGACAAGGCCTTGGAGCGGGGTTGCGGGTGAAGAACGTGGCGCGTTCCGTCATGCGGCACCTGCTGGTGTTCTTCCGATGTGCCATTGTCTGCAACCGCGACAAGCGCGCGGGAGGAGGCAGACCGCCAGCAGGTATCGTCCCGCCCCATGCTGCTGCGCATCCTCTCGATCCTCTTCCCGCTCTTCGCCATCACCGCCCTCGGCTTCGTCGTGGGCCGCCGGCGCCGGCCGGACCTCTCGCACGTCAACAAGCTCAACATGGACGTGTTCACCCCGGCGCTGAGCTTCGCGGCGCTGGCCAGCAAGGAGCTGCACCTGGGCACTTACCTGCCGCTGATGGGCGCCACCTTCGCGCTGATCGTCGGCAGCGGGCTGGTGGGCTGGGCGGCGGCGCGGTTAATCGGGATGGACCCGAAGACGTTGGTGCCGCCGGTGATGTTCAACAACTGCGGCAACCTGGGGCTGCCGATCGCCGTGCTCGCCTTCGGGCCGGAGGCGCTGGCGGCGGCGGTGGTGATGTTCACCGTGTCGAACGTGCTGCACTTTTCCTTCGGCGCCTGGCTGCTGGACCACCACACGCGGCTGTCCACCGTGTGGCGCTCGCCCTCGGTGCTGGCGGCGCTGGCCGGGCTGGTGGTGGGCGTGATGGGCTGGACGGTGTGGCCGCCGCTGCTGCTGTCGATCCGCATGGTGGGCGACATCGGCATTCCGCTGATGCTGTTCGCGCTGGGCGTGCGGCTGGCCGAGTCGCGCATCGAGGCGATCGGCGTGGGGGTGTTCGGCGCGGTGCTGCGGCCGGTGGCGGGCATGGCGATCGCCTGGGCGCTGCTGCAGCTGGTCGATCTGCCGGCGCGCGAGCAGGCGCTGCTGCTGGTGTTCGGCGCGCTGCCGCCCGCGGTGCTGAACTACATGTTCGCCGAGCGCTACGGGCAGGAGCCGGACAAGGTGGCGTCCATGGTGCTGATCGGCAACATGGCGGCGCTGGTGTTCATGCCGCTGGCGCTGGCGGTCGCGTTGCGGCCCTGAGCGGCTGGATCAGCCCGCCAGCACGCTGCGCACCACGCCGGCAAACGCCGCGACCAGCAGCACCGACACCGGCCCGATGCTGAGCATGAAGCCCAGCGAGCGCTGCGAGGGCGCACGCGTGTAGGCGCGCTGGTAGAGGATCCGGCCGACGAGGTAGACCGCGCCGATGGCCGCCATCGCCACCGGCGACCAGTACTTCGCCGCCATCCACAGCGCCGGCACGAACACCACCAGCAGCTCCAGCGTGTTCATCTGCACGCGGTAGTGGCGCTCGAACAGCTCGTTGCCGGTGGTGGCGGGCGCCTTGACGCCGTAGCGGCCACGGGCGCTGCCGACCAGCCCGCCGAAGACGAGGTACTGGGCAAGGGCGAGGAAGGTGACGAGGTCGATCCAGGGCATGGGAAACATCCTGCAGGTGTGGGAACGCTGCAGCGTACAGCGTCTTGGGGCCACGCCGGCGACCACTGCGTTTACAGTCCTGCTCGACGATTTCATCCCTAGCCACGAACAGACCATGCAATCACCCACCCCTCTCCGGTCCGTGCCGCAATCGAACATCTTCCGTCCGGGCGATGTGTTCGTGCTGTTTGGCGAACTCTTCGGCCGTGGCTATGCCAACGGTCTGGTCAACGAAGCGCGCAAGGCCGGCATGGAGATCATCGGGATCACGGTCGGCCGCCGTGACGACGACCACCGGCTGCGTCCGCTGAACGACGAAGAGCTGGCCGTGGCCGAAGCCAACCTGGGCGGCAAGATCCTCAACGTGCCGCTGATGGCCGGCTTTGACCTCGACGCGCCCCCGGGCGGGCCGACGCCGACCGACCTGCTGGGCAGCATGACGCTCAAGAACTGGACCGACGTGAAGCTCGACTGGGCGCACATCGACCAGTGCCGCGAGATCGGCGTCCAGCGCTTCAAGGACGGCGTGGCCGAAGTCATGGCCCACCTCGACGGCCTGATCGCCGACGGGCGCAACGTCTTCTTCGCGCACACGATGGCCGGCGGCATCCCGAAGGCCAAGGTGTTCCTGGCGATTGCCAACCGGATCTACAAGGGCCGCGGCGAGCGCTTCATGGCGTCGAGCCAGCTGCTCGAGAGCGATCTGGGCAAGCTGATCCTGCAGAACTTCGACGAGGTGACGGCCAACAGCTTCCAGCACCTGATCGACGGCAGCGCGGCGATCCGCGCGCGTCTGGCGGCCACTGGCGGCGAGGTGCGGTATTCAGCCTACGGCTACCACGGCACCGAGATCCTCATCGACGACACGTATGCGTGGCAGACCTACACCACCTACACGCAGGGCTACGCCAAGATGCGGCTGGAGCGCATCGCCCAGGCGGCGTGGGACCAGGGCGTCCAGGCGACGGTCTACAACTGCCCCGAGATCCGGACCAATTCGTCGGACATCTTCGTCGGCGTCGAGTTGCCGCTGTTCGCGCTGCTGCTGGCGCTGAAGAAGGAAGACGGCGGCGCCTGGGCTGAAGCGCAGTGGCAAGCCTGCCGCGACCTGCTGCTGGAGGACCAGTCGCTCGAAGCGGTGCTGCAGAAGATCACCGATTTCAACGCCAGCGACGTGGCGGAAAGCTTCCGCGACTTCGCGGCCTGGCCGATGTCCAACACGCCCGAACTGGCCGACATCATGATCGGCACCTCGGACGCCATCACGCAGATGCACAAGGACCGCAAGGCGCTGATCACCGACCACCTCAGCGCGCTGGTGCTGGAGGCGGTCGGGCCGCTGATGTTCCATGAGTCGTCCCGCCCGGCCGGGCCGGTGCTCTGGCTCAACCATGATGTGATCGCCAAGCAGTTGAACCAGTTGCACGCCTGAGGCAGGCCCCACAGCGCACTACGCGGACCGCCTTGCCTCCACGATGGATGAGGCGGGCCGGAAGTCTTCGCGTTCGGCGATGAAGTTCGGCCGGGGCTGCAGGCCGCAGAACGGCGCTTCCAGCCGGTTGTCCACGCTGTTGTAGACGGTGAACACGTTGCTGCGCGGCGCGGACGTGATGTTCGAGTTCGAACCGTGCATGACGTTGCAGTCGAAGAAGGTCACCGAGCCGGCCGGGCCGATCGGTGCCACCAGGCCGAAGTCCCCGATCAGCTGCGCCAGGCTCGCCTCGTCCGGAACACCGACCTCCTGGCGCCGCAGCGAGGCCTTGTAGTGGTCTTGCGGTGTCTCGCCGACGCAGGCCACGAAGTGCCGGTGCGAACCAGGCACCAGCATCAGCGGGCCGTTGTGCGGCGTGTTCGGCGTCAGGCTGACCGAGCAGCTCACGGCGCGCATGGCCGGCATCCCGTCCTCGACGTGCCAGGTCTCGAAGTCGGAGTGCCAGTAGAACTCCCGGCCCTGGAAACCGCCCTTGTAGTTGATGCGCGACTGGTGGATGTAGACGTCGCTGCCCAGCAGTTGCCGCGCGATCGCCACGAGCCGGGGATGGGCGCACAGCGCCGCCAGCGCCGACTGGCGCTGGTGGACCGCGAAGATCGACCGCAAGGCGTGGCTGTCCGGCTCGATCACCGCCTCCGGCGCCGTGCGGATCGATTCGTCGGCGCGCAGGCGGTCCAGTTCGGCCAGACAGGGCTGCAGTTCCTGCGGCGGCAGCAGACTCTGGAAATCCAGATAGCCGTTCTGGTCGAAAAACGCCAGCTCGGCCGCCGAGAGCGGGCCGTCATCGGCCTGGCCGTGAACGACCGGATCCAGCCGCGGGGTGATCGACGGTTCGGCGGCCATGCGGGACGGGTAGCGGTCTCCCGGGCGGCGGACCGTCCCGGCGGGCGCCGTGGCGCCAGAGGACATGGATCTCATGCGTGCAGGCCCTCCGTGCTCATTCCGACAGCGCGTAGGCGCCGGTGCTGTCGTGGACTTCACGGCCCGTCAGCGGCGGGTTGAAGACGCAGACCATGCGCATCGCCACGCCGCGGTTCGCGCGCAGCACGTGGTGGTCGTGCAGGTTCAGCGCGTAGAGCGTGCCCGGACGGATGCCGTGGGTCTCGCCGGTGGCCAGGTCGGTGATCTCGCCCTCGCCCTCGATGCAGTAGACCGTCTCCAGGTGGTTGCGGTACTGCATCTCCAGTTCGGCACCGGGCTTGATGATGGTGTCGTTGACGGAATAGCCCATGCCGTCCTGCTTGTAGAGCAGGCGGCGGCTGGTCCAGCCTGCGGTATCGACATCGGCGGCGGTACCCACCACGGAGGCGAGGTGTTTGACGATCATGTGGACTCCTGGATGAGATTGGCTTGGATGGATGGATGCGCCTGGCTCAGGCCCGCTGCGCGGTGTCGCTGAGGACCGCCACCAGGCTGTCCTCGATGATGGAGAGGCCATGGACCAGGTCCTCGACCGAGATGGTCAAGGCCGGCAGCAGCTTGAGCACCGTGCCGTCGATGCCGGCTGTCTCGATGATCAGCCCGCGTGCGAAGCAGGCCTTGGACACCTGTTCCGCCAGCAGCGGATCCGTGAACTCCACGCCCTGGATCATTCCGCGGCCCCGGATCCGGCCTTCGATGCCATGGGTCTCCAGCATCTCGCGCAGGCGGGCCTGGATCTGGCGCCCCTTCTTGAGCACCTCGATTTCGAGCTTGCCGTCGGCCCAGTAGTCCAGCGCCACCGTCGCGGTGACAAACCCCGGGCAATGGCCGCGGAAGGTGCCGTTGTGCTCCCCTGGCACCCACTGGTCGAGCGACGGCCGGATCAGCACCAGCGCCATCGGGATGCCGTAGCCCGACAGGGCCTTGGACAGCGTGATGATGTCCGGAACGATGCCGGACTCCTCGAAGCTGAAGAACTGCCCGGTGCGCCCGCAGCCGACCTGGATGTCGTCGACGATGAGGACGATGCCGTGGTCCTCGGTGATCTTGCGCAGTCGGCGCAGCCAGTCCGCATTGGCGACGACCACGCCGCCTTCGGCCTGCACCGTCTCGACGATCACCGCAGCCGGCACTTCCAGACCACTGCCGTTGTCGACCAGCATGCTCTCGAAGTAGTCGAGCGTGTCCACATCCTGGCCGAGGTAGCCGTCGAACGGCATCGACGAGGCATTGCCGAGCGGGATGCCGGCACCTGCGCGCTTGAACCCGTTGCCGGTCACCGACAGCGAGCCCAGGGTCATCCCGTGGAACGCATTGGTGAAGCCGACCACCTGCGAGCGCCCGGTGACCTTGCGCGCCAGCTTGAGCGCGGCTTCGACCGCGTTGGTGCCGGTCGGGCCGGGGAACTGGAACTTGTACTGCAGGCCACGCGGCGCCAGGATGACCTCGTTGAAGCGTTCGATGAACTTCTGCTTGGCGACGCTGTACATGTCCAGCGTGTGCGTGATGCCGTCGCGCAGGAGATAGCCGATCAGGGCCTGCTTCATCGGCTCGGGGTTGTGGCCGTAGCTGAGCACGCCCGCGCCCGAGAAGAAGTCCAGGTAGCGCCGGTTGTCGGTGTCGACCATCCACGAGCCCTTGGCGGACGCGAACACCGCCGGGAAATTGCGGCAATAGCCCCGGACTTCGGATTCGTATTGTTCAAATGTATTCATGGGAGGATCCTTTCAGAGGAGGCTCCAGGGGAGCCCCAGACCGCCAGTCGCGGCCACGGAAGATGAGCAGGCCCGCCGACCGGCGCGCCCGGCGACGTCAGGCAGGCAGCAGCGTGCCGCCTGGGAGCGGGCCGACGCGGTAGAGCGGTTCGGCCGGATGGTCGTGCGGGAAGTGCTCAGGCCTGAACCAGGGTTCGACGCGGCACGAGGTGCCCTCGGCCTGCGCAAAACGGTGGAACAGCGCCTGGGAGGCGGCGTTGTCATCGGCCACCGTGGCCGTCACCCATTGACAGCCGCGGTGCGCCGGGAGCCGCCGCCAGGCCTGCAGCAGCCGCAGCCCGAGGCCCTGACCACGCAGCGCCGGCAACACCCCGACCTGCCACACGAACGCAGTGTCCGGATGCTGCGGCGGCCGGTAGCCCACGACAGCCCCGACGCACTCGCCATCACGTTCGGCCAGCAGGCAATTGGCGCCGAAGTCGGTGGCAAACAGCACGTAGAAGTAGGCGGAGTTCAACTCCAGCGTTCCGGTCTGCCGGATGAGATTCCAGAGCGCGGCACCATCCCGGGTAATCGCCGAACGAAACTGGATCGACGGGGGGGCAATGGAAGCGCCTGCTGCTGCAGGCCGATGGCACAAGACGGTCATGCGTTGGGTTCTGGTTGTCGGCGCGCCGTGATCTGTGCGATCCCGCCCGCCATACCGATTACCGGGGAAAATCCCTTGCCTCGACAACCGGTCGACCTCGGTGGAGGCCTACAAAAAACTCAAGCGACCCTGTCGGCCACTCAGCGAAAGCCTGCGACAGCAGGCCCTATTCAAACCAGACTGGCTTGAATGCATTTGTACAAATGTACACCAAATGCATCCGGCCTCTCGTCAAAATCCATGCTCGCAAAATGGTCGGCCGGTGGCAGGCCGGCCTCGGACGCGGCGGCCACCCGCACAGCGATGTAGCGGTAGCGCTCGGCGCGGCAGACCTGCACCACCTACACGCAGCGCCATGCCAAGCTGCCGCTGTTCGCGCTGCTGCTGGAGGACCAGTCGCTCGAAGCGGTGCTGCAGAAGATCACCGATTTCAACGCCAGCGACGTGGCGGAAAGCTTCCGGTACGTATTCAGCCCCCCGGCATTGACAACATCGTCAAGCCGGTGAAGCCCGGGTAGCGCGCGGAGCGAGCAAGGCTGAGAGTGCACGGATGGACCAACCCGAAGCCCCAGACCGCAAGGCTGCCGCAGTGCAGGACAAG
>NZ_CAWURG010000061.1:0-10786 GCF_963924895.1 uncultured Sphaerotilus sp. | reverse complement strand
GGTCATGAACTCCGGCAGCGACATCCCTTGCTGGAACTGGATTCGGTTCATCGGCATGTGCTCGCTCCTGCGCTTTGTCTGCCTTCTACGCTACGCCTGATCGTCGGCTGGGGCCTTGCTGAAGATCATTGCTAATCAGGTAGCGCTGAGCCGAGTCGGCCGCGCTACGCCGCCGTCAGCAGTTGCAAGCTCGCCAGCAGGTCAGCGAAACGCTCGCCCTGCACGACGACATGGCGCTGCGTCGCCGCCATCGCCTGGTCCGCATCGCCCGCGCGCAAGGCGGCGAGGATCTCGGCGTGCTCGGCCAGCGAATGCTGCAGGCGGTGGCGCACGCGCAGTTGCAGCCGCCGGTACGGCCGCAGCTTGCGCTGCAGCGTCAGCGTCTGCTCGACGAGGAAATCGTTGTGCGACGCGGTGTAGAGCGCGCGGTGGAAGTCCTCGTTGGCGTAGAAGTAGGCGTCCGGGTCGCGCTGCGCCGCCGCCGCCTCGCAGCGTGCCAACGCCGTTTCCAGCGCCCCCAGGTCCGCGTCGTGCAGCCGCCGCGCCGCCAGCCGCGCGCACATCGCCTCCAGCTCCGCCATCACCTCGAACATCTCGACCAACCGCTGCGGCGTGGCCTGCGCCACCACCGCGCCGCGCCGGGGCCGCAACTCCACCAGCCCCTCCGCCGCCAACTGGATCAGCGCCTCCCGCACCGGCGTGCGCGACACCGCGTAGCGCTCGACCAGCATCGCCTCGTCCAGCGCGCTGCCCGGCGCCAGCTCGCCGGTGGCGATCAGCTCTTCGATGGTTTCACACAGGCGCTCGGAGATCTTCATGGCTGGAATTGTCTCAGGCTTGGCTTGCGCGGCACCGAGGGTATCCCTCAGGATTGAATTTGCATTCAATTCGATGTTCAATGTATACATTGATGACTGAGAAGAATTTTTCCGGAGACAACCGATGACCCAGATGCCTTCGCTTTCGCCCCTGAACCGTCGCCACGCCCTGACCTTGACTGGCCTCGGCCTGCTGGGCACCCTGGCCATCGGCCTGCCCGCCGCGGCACAGACCACTTGGCCGACCAAGCCGATGACGCTGGTCGTGCCCTTCCCGGCCGGTGGCGGCACCGACGCCTTCGCCCGCCCGCTGTCGGCGGTGCTGTCGAAACAGCTCGGCCAGCAGCTCATCATCGACAACAAGGGCGGCGCCGGCGGCAACCTGGGCGCAGGGGTCGCGGCCAAGGCGGCCCCGGACGGCTACTCCTGGTTCATGGGCGCCGTCCACCACGCCATCGCGCCGGCCGTCTACCCGAAGCTCGACTACAACCTCCTCAACGACTTCATCCCCGTCGCGCTGGTCTCCAGCGTGCCGCAGGTCATCGTCGTGAACCCGCAGAAGGTGCCTGCCAAGAACCTGAACGAGCTGCTCGCCTTCATCCGCTCCAAGCCCGGCCAGCTCACCTACGGCTCCGCCGGCAACGGCTCGTCGCACCACCTGGCCGGCGAGCTGTTCAAGATGCAGACCAAGACCTTCATCACGCACATCCCCTACCGCGGCGCCGGGCCGGCGCTGCAAGACCTGATGGGCGGCCAGATCGACCTGATGTTCGACGGCCTGGGTTCGTCGGCCACCCACATCAAGAGCGGCCGGCTGCGCGCCATCGCCGTGGCGGGTGACAAGCGTGCGCCGGGCTTCCCGGACATCCCGACCGCGGCGGAAGCGGGCGTGCCGACCTACAAGGTGGCGACGTGGTACGGCCTCTGGGCGCCCAAGGGCACGCCGAAGGAAGTCGTGGACAAGATGGCCGCCGAGCTGAAGACCGCGCTGGGCAGCCCTGAGCTGAAGACCGCCTGGAACAGCATTGGCTCGGAGACGCCGACGATGGCCGGCAAGGAGTTCGGTGACTTCGTGGCGGCCGAGACCAAGCGCTGGGCCGACGTCGTCAAGGCCGGCAACATCAAGCTGGAGTGAACCAGGCGATGGACCGCACCTGGAACCACCGCTCGCTGAACCGGCAGGCCCGGCTCGCCCGCGCCGCCGACACCCTGGGCACGCGCCTGCGCGGCAAGCGGGTGGAGACGGGCGCGGTCGTCGATCTGCTGCACGCCGTGATCGAGTCGGGCGACCGCGTCTGCCTCGAAGGCAACAACCAGAAGCAGGCCGACTTCCTGGCCAAGGCGCTGGTGCAGGTGGATCCCGAGCGGGTCCATGACCTGCACATGGTCCAGTCGGTGCTGGCGCTGCCCGAACATCTGGACGTGTTCGACCTCGGCATCGCGTCGAAGCTCGACTTCTCGTTCTCCGGGCCGCAGGGCGGGCGGCTGGCGTCCATGGTGTCGCAAGGCCAGATCCACATTGGCGCCATCCACACCTACCTGGAGCTGTTTGCGCGCTACTTCGTCGACCTGACGCCCCGCGTGTCGCTGATCGCCGCCCACAGCGCCGATGCCGACGGCAACCTCTACACCGGCCCGAACACCGAGGACACGCCCGCCATCGTCGAAGCCACCGCCTTCAGCGGCGGCCTCGTCATCGCGCAGGTGAACGAAATCGTCGATCGCGTCCCGCGCGTGGACGTGCCGGCCGGCTGGGTGGACTTCGTCGTGCAAGCGCCGCGGCCCAACGTGATCGAGCCGCTGTTCACCCGCGATCCGGCGCAGATCAGCGAGATCCAGGTGCTGATGGCGATGATGGCCATCAAGGGGATCTACGCCGAATACGGCGTGCAGCGGCTGAACCACGGCATCGGCTTCGACACGGCGGCGATCGAGCTGCTGCTGCCGACCTACGGAGAGTCGCTCGGGCTGAAGGGCAAGATCTGCCAGCACTGGGCGCTGAACCCGCACCCGGCGCTGATCCCGGCGATCGAGGCGGGCTGGGTGCAGTCGATCCACTCCTTCGGCTCGGAGCTGGGCATGGAAGACTACATCCGCGCCCGCTCCGACGTGTTCTTCACCGGCCCGGACGGCTCGCTGCGCAGCAACCGGGCGTTTTCGCAAGCGGCGGGCCACTACGCCTGCGACCTGTTCATCGGCTCGACGCTGCAGATGGACCTCGCCGGCAACAGCTCCACCGCGACGCTCGGCCGCATCACCGGCTTCGGTGGCGCGCCGAACATGGGCGCCGACGCACGCGGACGGCGCCACGCCAGCCCCGCTTGGTTGAAAGCCGGCGCGCAGGCCCGCGAAGGCTTGACCGGCGCCCGCGGCACGCCACGCGGCCAGAAGCTGGTGGTGCAGATGGTCGAGACCTTCCGCGAGCACATGCAGCCCGCCTTCGTCGAGCGGCTGGACGCCTGGACGCTGGCCGAGCAGGCCGGCATGGCGCTGCCGCCGATCATGGTCTACGGCGACGACGTGACGCATGTGCTGACCGAGGAAGGCATCGCCAACCTGCTGCTGTGCCGCACCGACGAGGAGCGCGAGCAGGCGATCCGCGGCGTGGCGGGCTACACGCCGGTCGGGCTGGGGCGCGATCGGCGCATGGTGGAGAACCTGCGTGACCGCGGCGTGATCCAGCGCGCCGCCGACTTGGGGCTTGACCAGCGTGACGCGACGCGCAACCTGCTGGCGGCGCGTTCGATGCGCGATCTGGTGCGGGCGTCGGGTGGGCTGTACCAGCCGCCGGCACGCTTCCGCAACTGGTGACGATGACGGTGACGACATGACCAATTCCGCCAGCATCGAGTCGATGCACTTCGCGTTCGACGGCCACCGCCGCCCCGCCACATTCACCCCGGTGCTGGTCGGCGTGGTCGGCTCGGGCAACCTGGAGGTGATGGTCGAGCCCGCCGCGCATGACCGCTGCACTGTCGGCATCGAAACCTCGGCCCGTGGCTTCCAGCCGATTTGGGCCGCCGTGGTGCGCGACTTCCATGAGCGCCACCACCTGGCGGGCGTCACCGTCTCGGTCAACGACATGGGCGCGACGCCTGCCGTGGTGAGCCTGCGGCTGGACCAGGCCGTGGCCGGATTGAAGGTGGCCCCATGAACATCAGCTACGCCGAATGCACCGCCCGCGAGCGCCTGGCGCGGCTGGTCGATGCCGACAGCTTCCACGAATGGCTGCCGCCGTCCGAGCGGCTCACCAGCCCGCACCTCGCGCAGCTCGGCGTGCCCTCGTCCTTTGATGACGGCGTGGTGATCGGCCGGGCGCGGCTGGACGGACACCCCGTCTTCGTCGCCGCGCAGGAAGGCGGCTTCATGGGCGGCGGCGTCGGCGAGGTGCATGGCGCCAAGCTGGTCGGCTGGCTGCGGCGGGCGCTGCGCGAGCGGCCGGCGGGGGCCGTGCTGCTGGCGGAGTCGGGCGGCGTGCGGCTGCACGAGGCGAACGCGGGGCTGATCGCGGTGTCGGAGGTGATGCGCGCCGTGCTGGACGTGCGGGCGGCGGGCATCCCGGTGATCGTGCTGATCGGCGGGGCCAATGGCTGTTTCGGCGGCATGGGGCTGGTGGCGCGCTGTGCGGACCACCTCGTCATCAGCGAGACGGGACGGCTGGCGATGTCCGGGCCGGAGGTGATCGAGGCGTCGCACGGCGTGGACGAATTCGACTCGCGTGACCGCGCGCTGGTCTGGCGCACGACCGGCGGGCGCCACCGCGTCGAGAGCGGCGACTGCGACCGGCTGGTAGACGACGACGTCGCTGCCTTCCGCGCGGCGGCGATTGACGCGATCACCACGTCCAGCGCCTCGCAGCCACTCACGATGGCCTCGCTCGAAGCCGAGCACGCGCTGCTCGCCCACCGGCTGGCGACCACACCGCTCCACCCCTGAACCCCGAAAGCCTCCCGATGGACTGGCCCACCCTCGCCCACCGCCTGTTCGGCGACACGCACCACCTCGTCGCCGACGGCGATTTCCTCCACGGCGATGCCGAGTTCGACGGCCAGACGATCACCGTGCTCGGCACGACGAACCACGCGCCGATCGGCGTCGCCCTCGCGCTGGCGCAGGCCCGCGGGGTGCTCGACACGCTGCGCGACCACCCTGGGCGGCCGATCCTGCTGCTGGTCGACACGCAGGGGCAGCAACTGCGCCGACGCGACGAGTGGATGGGCATCAACCGCGCGATGGCGCACCTGGGATGCTGCATCGACCTGGCGCGCCGGCGGGGCCACCGCGTGCTCGGCCTCGTCTACGACCAGGCGCTGTCGGGCGGCTTCCTGACCTCGGGGTTGATCGCGGATGGCTGCTTCGCGCTTCCGGAAGCGGAGATCCGCGTGATGCGCCTGCCGGCGATGGCCCGGGTGACGAAGCTGCCGGAGGCAATGCTGGCCGCGCTGTCGGCGAGCAATCCGGTGTTCGCGCCGGGGGTGGAGAACTACGTGGCGATGGGCGGCGTGCGGGCGCTGTGGCGGGATGACCTGGCGGCCTGTCTGCGTGGGGCGCTGGCGGACACGCCGGTCACGGACACGCGGGCGGTGGATGGCGCGGCGCGCGGTGGGCGGCGGCTCGCGGCGGCGGTGATCGAGCGTGTGCTGAACGCGGCGTGATGGCGTCGGAGTTGCAAGGCCTGCAGCGCCACCGGCTCGTGCGCCTGACGCCGGAGGGCTGGGCAGGTGTGCAGTCGGGAGATCGTGAACCGCTGGCACAGGCGGCGCTGGCGCATTGGGCATCGCGCGACCTGCCGCTGGTGGTCACCCGGCAACGCGTGGATGAAGGCGAGCAGGTCGCGCTCGGGCTGCCCGCGCCGACATGCTGGGGGCGGCTGCGGCTGGCACTGTCGGTCCCGGCGGCGGCGCTGCGCGATCCGCACGGTTTCCCCGAACCGGCGGCGATCACGCCGCTGCTGGCACCGCCGATGCACGCAGCTTGGACCACACTGACCGACAGGCTGGCCACACTGGGCATGGCGCCGCAGGTCTACGGCAGCCACGGCTGGCAGGTGATCACCGGCCTCGCCTACCTGCGCGAAGGCTCGGACCTCGACCTGTGGCTCCCGGTGCGGGACGCGGCACAGGCGGACGCCGCCGCGACGCTGCTCGACGACGCCGACTGGCGCGGCCCTCGGCTGGACGGCGAGATCGGCCTGCCGGACGGCGCGGCCGTGGCGTGGCGTGAATGGCAGCAGTGGCGCGCGGGCCGGGCTGATGCGGTCCTCGTCAAGCACGGGACCGGCGTCCGTCTGGAGCGAGGCTCGCAATGGCTGACCCGCAACTGAGTCTGGTGTTATCTCAAGGGTTGGTTGACCCCGAAGGCCCCCCTCCCGACCTCCCCCCGCTGGGGGGAGGAGATCAGGCGCGTCGGGATCTGGTCTTGCTCCCTCCCCCAGCGGGGGAGGGTTGGGGTGGGGGCCCGTGTCGCGCCGACCATCCATCAACGCTTGACACAGCACGCCTGCAAACCATCGGCCGCGCCGCCACCGTCGCGCTCTACGACGAACTCGCGCTCTACCCCAAGCCCGGGCTGGTCTCGTTCATCGACACCGGCAGCCACACCGACATGGACGCAAGCACCTTCCTGCGCAGCCTGTTCGCGCTGCGCCACTACTTCGTGCGCGTGACCGCGGCAGGGGCGCAGCACGCCCCCTTTTCCACGCTGGAACAGCTCGGCATCGCCGCCGAGGCGCGGATGCTGCGGGCCACCGGCGGCGTCAATACGCACCGCGGGGCGATCTTCAACCTCGGGCTGCTGTGCGCGGCGGCGGGTCGGCTGCACGCCGAGGGTGCCGTGGCGACACACGCCCGCCTGCGCGCTGCACTGCTTGACGGCTGGGGCGAAGCGCTGCGCCGCCGCTGCGGCCACACGGGCGCGTCGAACGGCCAGCGTGTGGCACAGCAATTCAGCCTGCGCAGCGCGGGCGAAGAAGCGGCGCGCGGGCTGCCGGTGCTGTTCGAGGTCGCGGTCCCCGCGCTGCAAACCGCTCGTGCAGCCGGCATGTCACCCCGCGATGCGCGGCTGCAGACCTTCTTCCACACCATGGCCACGCTCGACGACACCAACCTCGCCCACCGCGGCGGCCTCGCCGGCCTGCGCGACGCGCAGCGCATGGCGCGGGATTACCTGGCCGACGGTGGCGTGCTGCAACCCAGCGCGATCGCACGGGCCGAGGCGATCCACCGCCACTTCGTCGCGCGGCGCCTGTCGCCCGGTGGGGCGGCCGATGTGCTGGCGGCGGCGGGCTGGGTGCTGCGCGTGGCGCCATGAGCCTCGGGCTGCTCATCCCCGGTCAGGGCACGCAGCATCCGGCGATGCTGCCGTGGCTGCTGCACACCGAGGTGCCTGATCCGACACTCGACCGGCTGGCCAAGGCACTGGGCACCGACTGGCGCACCCGGCTGGACGATCCGCGCTGGGCGACGCGCAACGCCGTGGCGCAGCCGCTGATCACGGGCCTGGCGCTGGCACTGTGGGCGCGGCTGCGGGCGGACCTGCCGGCACCGACCGCGGTCGCCGGCTACAGCGTCGGTGAAGTCGCCGCGTTCAGCATCGCCGGCGTGTTCGACGCCGACACGGCGCTGGACCTCGCGCAGGCCCGCGCTCAGGCCATGGACGATGCCGCGGCGCGCCACCCCGCGGGCGGCCTGCTCGCGGTGCGCGACCTGGCGGCGGAGGCGCTGGCGCCGGTGCTGCAGCGCCATGGCCTGGCCGTCGCGATCCGGCTCGGGTCGCAGCGCCACATCGTTGGCGGCACGGCGACTGCGCTGACGGCGGCCGAGCGCGAACTCGTCGCGGACGGCGTGTCCTGCACACGGCTGGGCGTGCAGATCGCCTCGCACACGCCGATGCTGGCCGATGCGGTGTCTGCGCTCGCCGCCGTGGTCGAGACGCGCCCCTTCTCCATGCCCCGCACGGCGCTGGTCTGCAACGCCACGGGCGAGGTCGTGCGCCGGCCGGCCACGCTGCGCGACGCCTTCGCCCGGCAGGTGGCGCAGACGGTGCCCTGGGACCGCTGCATGGAGGCGCTGGCCGAACGCGGCGTGCAGTGCGTGCTGGAACTCGGCCCCGGCACGACGCTGTCGAAGATGTGGAACGCGCAGTTCCCTGCCATCGCGGCGCGCTCGGCCGACGAGTTCACCAGCCCGGAGGCCGTGATCGCCTGGGTACGCCAGCAGATCGCCCGCGCCACCGCACAATAGGCGCCATGCTGACCGTCAACAAACTCCTCCCCCAAGGCCAGGGCCTCGCACAGGTCCTGCTCAAGCGCGCCCCGTCCGTCGAACTCGACTGGGACGTGCGCCAGAAGAGCCGCTTCGACGCGACCGACAGCAGCGGACGCCACCTCGGCGTCTTCCTGCCGCGTGGCACGCTGGTGCGCGGCGGCGATGTGCTGATCGCCGAAGACGGCTCGATGGTGCGCGTTCTCGCAGCAGCGCAGCCGGTGCTGGTCGTGCGGCCCTGCAGCGCACACGGCACGCCGTTCGACCTCGTGCGCGCCGCTTACCACCTGGGCAACCGGCATGTGCAGCTCGAACTGCAGCCGGACCACCTGAAATTCGAACCGGACCATGTGCTGGCCGACATGCTGCGCCAGATGCACCTCATCGTCACCGAAGAGCAGTCCGCCTTCGAGCCCGAGGGCGGTGCCTATGCCGCGGGGGGGCACAGCCACGGACATGGCGGTCACGACCACCACGACCACGGTCATGCCCATGACCACGGCCATTCGCACGCCCCGGCGCCGGCCACCGCCCCCGTGCGCGGCAAGCCGCTGAACATCGCCGTGCGCGCCGCCGACGTGCCCCACGTCCACGGCCCGGGCTGCGGCCACGACCACTGATGCCACGGGTCCGTGCCAAGCCGCCGACGCTGTCGCCGTCGGCGCTGCTGCAATTGATGTGGCTGGCCTCGCCGGCGCTGCCGGTGGGCGGGTTCAGCTATTCCGAGGGGCTGGAGGCGGCCATCGAGGCCGGTCTGGTGCACGAGGAGGCCGGCGTGTCCCGCTGGCTGGTCGATCAGCTGCATCTGGCGCTGGCCCGTGCCGACCTGTCGGTGGTCGCCCGAGCGCACGCCGCCTGGCGCCAGCGTGACAGCGCCCGCGTCACCGAACTCAACGACTGGGTGCGCCTGACGCGCGAGAGCAGCGAGTTCCGCCAGCAGACCGAGCAGATGGGCCGCTCGCTGGGCGCCTGGCTGGCGACACAGGACGCGGAGCTGGCGTTCCCCGACCAGCGGATCGCCGAACTCGCTGCGCTGAAACCGGCGCCGAGCTGGCCGGTGGCCTTCGCGCTGGCCGTCGAGCGCACCGGTGCACCCTTGCGGGAAGCGCTGCTCGCGCACGCCTTCGGTTGGGCCGAGAACATGGTGCAGGCCGCGATCAAGTCGGTGCCGCTGGGCCAGAGCGCCGGCCAGCGCATCCTCGCCGCCCTGGTCGAAACCATCCCCGCCGAGGTCGAACACGCACTGACGCTGCCCGACAGCGCCCGGCAGGCGCACACGCCGATGCTGGCCATCCTCTCGGCGCAGCACGAGGCGCAGTACTCGCGGCTGTTCCGTTCATGAGCGGACACGCGGCATGAAGGCGCTGCTGGCCCACCGCGCCTACGTCTTCTTCTGGTGCACCCGGCTGAGCGCGCAGCTCGCCGCGCAGATGATGATGGTGGCGCTGGGCTGGCAGATGTACGACCTGACTGGCAGCGCCTGGGACCTCGGGCTGGTCGGTCTCGCGCAATTCCTGCCGGCGCTGCTGCTGACGCTGCCGGCCGGCCATGTCGCCGACCGCCACCACCGCGGCCGGATCATGCTGGCAGCCACGCTGCTGCAGGCCGGCGTGGCCCTGGCGCTGGCACTGGCGACCCACCACGGCGCGATGACCCGGGAACTGATCCTCGGGGTGTCGATCGTGCTCGGGGTGGCCAAGGCCTTCCAGATGCCGGCCAGTCAGGCGCTGCCGGCGCTGCTGGTACCGGCATCGCTGCTGGGGCAGGCCGTGGCGCTCGGCTCCAGCGGGATGCAGGTGGCGATCATCGGCGGGCCGGCGCTGGGCGGGTTTCTCTATGTGGCCGGGGCGGACGTGGTCTACGCGGTGGGCACCGGCTTCCTGTTGCTCGCCTGTGGACTGACCACGGGCATCCGCTACGACGCGCCGGACACCCCGCGCGAACCAGCGAGCTGGGCCAGCGTCTTCGCGGGCATCCACTTCCTGCGCGGCCAGCCAGTGATGCTGGGCGCGATGTCGCTGGACCTGTTCGCGGTGTTGCTTGGTGGTGCGACCGCGCTGCTGCCGATGTACGCGAAAGACATCCTGCACACGGGGCCGTGGGGGCTGGGTCTGCTGCGCGCTGCGCCCGCGGCTGGCGCACTGATCGTCTCGGTCTGGCTGGCGCGCCGGCCGCTGGAGCGTGGCGTCGGTCGCACGCTGATTGGTGCCGTCGCGGCGTTCGGCCTGTGCCTGCTGGTGTTCGCGCTGTCCACCACGTTCTGGCTGTCGCTGCTGGCGCTGCTGGTCTCGGGTGGCGCCGACATGGTCAGCGTCGTGATCCGCCAGACGCTGGTCCAGCTCGGCACGCCGGACGCCATGCGCGGCCGGGTCAGCGCCGTCAATTCGATCTTCATTGGGGCGAGCAACCAGCTCGGCGAGTTCGAGTCCGGCGCCACCGCCGCGCTGCTCGGGCCGGTCGGCTCGGTGCTGCTGGGCGGGGTGGGCGTGCTGGTGGTCGCGGGGCTGTGGATCCGGTGGTTCCCGGCCCTGTGGCAGCGCGACCGGCTGCACGCCGATTCATCGGCCCACCTGATTAGCAACGATCCTCAGCATTCCCCCGGACGACCCGCTGAGCCCGAGGCTTGCACCGTGAGACATCAATGATGAGCCGGGCCACCAGCCCGCGCAGGTCGAACCGACGGTTGAAGCGGTAGGCGAACGCCGC
>NZ_CAWURG010000060.1:0-10520 GCF_963924895.1 uncultured Sphaerotilus sp. | reverse complement strand
TGCACATGCTCTGGACCATCGCCAACAGCGGACTGGCCAGCGTGAGCGTGGCGAGCCGCCCGCGCACCCAGCACCGCGACGCCCGCTTCAACTGGCGCGGCTACTGACCACCGAGACCCCTGATGATCACCACCACGCGATGCGCCCTCCCTGGCGCCGACCTCGCCACCCGCGTGCGCGCGCTGGATTTCAACGCCCTCGGCCTGGTGCTGCCCAACCCGGACCCGCTGCTGAAAGAACTCGGCCAGGACGTGGCCGTCTACCGCAACATCGCCCGCGACCCACACGTCGGCGCCTGCATCCGCCGCCGCAAGGCCGCCGTCAAGGCGCTGGACTGCGGGCTGGACCGCGGCCGCTCGCGCAGCCGCATTGCCCGGGCGGTGGAGGACATCCTCGGGAAACTCGATGTCCGGAGAATCGTCGGCCAGATCCTGGAAGCGCCCCTGTATGGATACCAGCCGCTGGAAGTCTCATGGCGGGGTGTCGGCGGGTTGACGATGCCGATTTCCGTCGAAGCCAAACCGCCAGAATGGTTTTCATTCGACCCCGAGAATCAGTTGCGCCTGAAGACGTGGGATGCGCCCATGGACGGCGAGCTGCTGCCGGCCAGGAAATTCCTGCTGCCGCGCCAGGATGCGACGTACCAGAATCCCTACGGCCTGTCCGACCTGTCGCTGTGCTACTGGCCGGTGATATTCGGCAAGGGCGGGAAACGGTTCTGGCTGACATTTGCGGAGAAATACGGGTCCGCGTTCGCCGTTGGCAAACTGCCGCGCACCGCCACCGACGCCGAGCGCCAGATGCTGCTCGACGGCCTGGAGGCCCTGATCAGCGACGGCGTGGCCACGGTGCCGGACGATGGCTCTGTCGAACTGGTGGAGATGGCCGGCAAGTCCGCCAGCGCCGATTTGTATGAGCGCCTGGTCATGCACTGCCGGGGAGAAATCTCCATCGTCATGACCGGCACCAATCAGACCATGGAGGCCAGCAGCAACAAGGCCAGCGCGCACGCCGGCATGGACGTGGCTCGCGACCTGCGCGACTCGGACGCCGAGATTGCCGTCAGCGCCGTGAACCAGCTCATCCGCTGGATCGTCGATGTGAACTGGCCCGGTGCCGACGCGCCCGTCTGGTCCATGTGGGACCAGGAAGAGCAAGACGAGCTGCAGGCCCAGCGCGACGAGCGCAACGCCAAGTCCGGCGCCAAGTTCACGAACGCATACTGGATGCGTGGCTACGGCTACCAGGAAGGCGACCTGCAGGAGCAGGCTGCGCCGCCGCTGGTGCCGGCACTGGCAGGTGCTGGCGCAGCGCCGGCCGATGTGGCCAGCGCTGCGTTCGCCGAGGCCGCAGCCGACCCGATCGAGGCCGATACCGCCACGCTGGCCAGCGCCGCCGCCGCGTCCTGGCGGACCATGCTGGCCCAGATCCAGTCCATGGTCGCCAGCGCCGCCGACCTGACCGCGCTGCAGCGCACCCTGACCGACGCCTACGGCAGTCTCGACAGCGCGCAGCTGGTGCGCGTGATGGCCGCCGCCTACGCGCTGGCCGAGCTGCGCGGCATGTCCGACGTGCAGGACGAGGCGGGGCCATGACGACCGCGCCCGCCGACATCAAGGCCGGGATCGCGTTCAAGACGCCGTTCGACGAACAGCTTGAGTTTTTTCGCGCCAAGCTGAACCTGCCCACCGATCGGTGGGACGACATCATGCGGTCGGCGCATGACCGCGCCTTCATCGTCGCGGGCGCGGCCAAGGCGGACCTGCTCCAGGATCTCCGCCAGGCCGTGGACGGCGTGATCGGCAATGGCCACAGCATCGGCCGCTTCCGCAAGGACTTCCAGGCCATCGCCGCCCGCCACGGCTGGACGGGCTGGACGGGCGAGGGCAGCAAGGCCGGCGAGGCGTGGCGCACCCGGGTGATCTACCAGACCAACCTGCAGACCAGCTATGCCGCCGGGCGCTGGCGCCAGCTCAACGACCCGGCCGTGCTGGCGGGCCTGCCGTACTGGGAATACGTCCACCGCGACGGCGTGCTGCATCCGCGGCCGCAGCACCTGGCATGGAACGGCCTGACGCTGCGCCACGACGACGCCTTCTGGCGGACGCACTATCCGCCCAACGGCTGGGGTTGTCACTGCCGCGTGCGCGCCCGGGTCAAGCCGCGCGCCGGCAACTCGACCGAACGGCCCGACGGCTGGGACGCGCTCGACCCGAAGACCCAGGCGCCACGCGGGATCGACAAGGGCTTCGACTACCAACCTGGCGCCAGCGCCGCCGCACCGCTTCAGGGGTTGATCGACCAGAAGCTGATCAAGCTCGATGCGCCGATCGGGGCAGCGATGGGGCGGCATCTGGAGCCGGCGGTGCGGATGGAGCGACAGCAGGCATGGTGGAACACCCTGGATGACTGGCGGGGAACGCCTCAGAGAGGGCGGGTGGCCGTGGTCGGGGCGATCGCACCCGAGCATCTGGATTGGTTGATGCGAGAAAAGAAGATCGCGCCGCAGAGTGCTGCAGTGGGCATTCGTGAAGGGCTGGTCCGAGGCACAAAGCAGGATCGACACATGAGCGCCCAGGATGGCCTGGCTGATTCCGACTGGAGGCGGCTGCCGGAAATCATCGCCCAGCCGGAGGCGGTGTACTACGACGAGAGAACAGGGAAATTGGTCTACGTGGTGTCGTCTGGAGATGACGCGCAAACCAAGCTATCACTCGAATTCGACTACCGAGTGGGGAAGGAGCGGCTGAACATGATCGTGTCGGGGTTCCGACAGGCCGAATTCAAGATCGCGGAGATGGTCAAGGGCGGCTTGTATGTGCCACTGCCGGAGGTGTGGCGGTGAGTCGGGCGGGAGGACAGCTCCCCTCCATCCAAGCCGCAGAAGCTGCAGCAGGTCGCGTGGATGCTGATTTCCCACGCCTCGCCCAAACTCGAATCCTATGTTAACGCAACACGCTGAACCCATCACCACCAGTGAGGCTCGTCACATCGACGCCCTTCGCGCTGTGCTTTCGGCGCTGCCCGCCTCGATGTCGATCGTTGCCCGGGACGGCTGCCTGCAGATCTGGGCGAAGCGCGCAACGCGCCGACGCTGGGTGCGGGTTGGCTCGATGGCCATGCCGATCAGTCCGGGGCTGCCGTCCTGGTCGAGTCAGTCGGATCGGGCCAAGTGCATCGGCGACATGGTCAAGGAGATCGGCGCATGCGCAGAGTGATCGGCCTGGCGCTGCTGGGGCTGCTGACTGGCTGCTCCTCGCTGACCGCCTCCGAGGTGTCGCACCAGGCGATGCGCGGCTGCCCAGTCACGCGCGAGCTGCACATCGACAGCACGCTGACCACCACCACGACCCGCGTCCTCTGCGGGATGGCGCGCAGGGATGACCGGTGAGTGCGCGCTCCATCCAGATCATCGACGAAGGCTTCGCGGACGGCCTGCAGCGCCTGCTCGCCCGTGGCGGCAACCTCGGCACGCTCACCTTCCTGATTGGCCAGGGCATCGAAGAGCGCATCGACAAGCGGTTTGCCACCAGCACCGGCCCGGACGGGCAGCGCTGGAAGGCCAACAGCGACCTGACGCTCGCCCGCGAGGCGGTGCGGCTGGCGGTGTCTGGCGCGAACAAGAAGAAAGACGGATCGCTGAACAAGCGCGGCGCCAAGCTGCTGGCGGGCAAGAAGCCACTGATCGGCGAGACCGGCAGGCTGCGCGACCAGATCGTCGCGCTGGCGGATGCGACCGGCGTGACCGTGACCGATGGCGGCACGGAGTACGCCGCCATGCACCAGTTCGGCGGCACCCGTGCCCAGTTCCCCAATCTGTGGGGCGACATCCCCGCCCGGCCCTTCATGCCGATCACGGCCAGCGGTGACCTCTATCCCGCAGAGGCTGGGGAGGTCATGGCCGACCTCAATGACTACTTCAGGGATCTGGGCTGACATGCGGGCGGTGGCGACGGCGATCCTGGTGCTGCTGCTGGCCACGGCGCTGGCCGGGTGCGGTGGCGGCGACCAGGCTGAGGACGGTGGCGCGTTCGAGCCGGCGCTGGCGCCCAGCCAGCCAGCCAATCCGTGGAATCGAAAAACGGGCGTTTAAGCCGTTTTTTTATTGCTGGACGCCCGGATGTAGCCCGCTGGTTGCGTTCGGCGCTTCTAGGTGCGTTAATGGCGCGTAAATCGGCGCGTCTGGATTCGATGGGCCGGCGGATTTTCGTCATTCCGCAGATCAGGGTGCTGAAATTGGCCTAGATCTCTATTGCTGACTCGAAGCTGACAGCATCGGCACAGTCCGATGCATGCCCAGCACCGCACCCTTGGAGATCTTCCGCGCCGGCCGACATGTCGCCATGTCGGGCGAGTCGATCGCGTTCAGCGATGACGACATCGCGGCCAGTGTCGCGGCTTACGACCCCGACCTGCACGAGGCCCCGCTGGTCGTTGGTCATCCCAAGCACGACCTGCCGGCCTACGGTGTCGTGCGCTCCCTCTCCGTGTCGGGCTCGTCGATCGAGGCCACCCCTGACCACGTGGACCCCGCGTTCGCCGAGATGGTCAACGCCAAGCGGTTCAGCAAGATCAGCGCGAGCTTCTACGCGCCGGACTCCCCGAGCAACCCCGTGCCCGGTGTCTATTACTTGCGCCACGTCGGATTCCTCGGCGCGCAGCCGCCCGCCGTGAAGGGCCTGCGCACCCCGTCGTTCGCTGATGGCGAGACCGGCGTCGTCGAGTTTTCGGAGTGGGACGACATCAACGTCGCCAGCCTGCTGCGGTCCCTGCGCGACTGGATGCTCTCCAAGTTCGGCAGCGCCGACGCTGACAAGGCGCTGCCCGGCTACCTCATCCAGTCCGTCGAGCAGAACGCGCAGCTCGAAGCCATCGCCTCCACGACCGACACAACCACCCCCGCATTCGCCGAGGACACCCCCACCATGACCGCTGACCAGATTTCCGCCCTCCAGGCCGAGAACGCCCGCCTGAAAGCCGACGCCGACGCACTGCGCCGCAGCCAGGCTGAACTCCGCCGCACCGCGCTGCACACCGAGAACGTCGCGTTCGCCGAGCAACTCGGCAGCGAGGGCCGTCTGGCCGCCGCACACCAGCCCGTGATCGTCGCCGCGCTCGATGCGCTGGCCTCGGGCGACACGCCGATCGAGTTCGGTGAGGGCGAGGCGAAGAAGCCGCTGGCCACCGCCGTGCGCGAGGTGCTGACCAAGCTGCCCCAGTCGGTCGAGTTCGGCGAAGTGGCCACGCCCAAGCGCGCCGCTGGCACCACCGGCACGGTGAGCTTCGCAGCCCCGGACGGCGCCACCGTCGATCAAGGCTCGCTGGCCATCCACGGCAAGGTCATCGCCTACCAGTCGCGCCACAAGGTCACCTACGAGGCGGCGCTCGACGCCGTGCTCGGCGGCGCGGCCTGATCCGCCCCACCAGACACCACCGCATCAGGAGCCACCGCCATGTCCGCACAGTCTCGTCCCGTCCTGTCCCTGTCGCTGCTTGCGACGGCGGCCGTCCTTTACGCCCGATTCGTCGCGCTCGATGCCGCGCCCAGCCCGTTGCCCGGCATGCCCGGCGCCAAGACCGTCACCACCGCCGGCGCCAAGGTGCATGCCGTCTCGGGCCGCCCGGCGCTGCTCGGTGAGGCTTTCGACGGCATCGT
The DNA here is from genome assembly GCF_963924895.1 of uncultured Sphaerotilus sp. Lineage (NCBI taxonomy): Bacteria > Pseudomonadati > Pseudomonadota > Betaproteobacteria > Burkholderiales > Sphaerotilaceae > Sphaerotilus > uncultured Sphaerotilus sp. Next base: position 4,864 of record NZ_CAWURG010000060.1, on the reverse strand, counting down.
CTACGGCACGGCCGTGGTCGAGGCGGGTGCTGCAGTCCTGCCTGGCGCCAAGGTGGCCAGCGATGCCACCGGCCGCGCCATCACGCAGACCGGCACCGCCGAGACCGCCGGCATCGCGCTGCAGGCCGCCACGGCCGCGGGCGAGCTGATCGAAGTGCTGCTCGTCGTCTGACGCTGGCGCACGGCCTACACCCAACTCCACGGAGCACAGCATGCCCCTGAATCTCTCGTCCGCCCGCGTCATCAACCCGATCCTCAGCACGCTCGCACAGGGCTACCGCCAGGCCGAATTCATCGGCGACCGGCTGTTCCCGCGCGTTCTCGTCGGCGCGCGCGGCGGCCAGGTGCTGGAGTTTGGCAAGGAATCGTTCCAGCGCTACGCTTCGCGCCGCGCCCCAGGCGCCCGCACCGCCCGCATCGACTTCGGCTACTCGGGCAAGCCGTTCACGCTCTACCAGGACAGCCTGGAAGCGCCGGTCCCGCGTGAAATCGCCCAGGACGCTGCGGCCGTGCCCGGCATCGACCTCGGGCGCGGCGCTGTCTCCACCGTCATGCGCGCACTGCTGATGACGCAGGAGATCGACCAGGCCACGCTGGCGACCACGGCGGCCAACTACGAAGCCGACAGCGTGCTGGTGCTCACCAGCACCGCGAAATGGTCCGCCTCCACCGGAACGCCGATCTCCGACATCGACGCCGCCCGCGAAGTGATCCGCCGCAAGTGCGGGATCTACCCGAACGTGGTGACGCTGTCGGCCAAGGCCTTCAACGCTGCGCGCAACAACCCGACGGTGCTGGGCCGCGTCCTCAGCGGTGGCAAGAACGCCGAGCCGGCCCAGGTCACCCGCGAGGCGCTGGCCGTGCTGTGGAACGTCGATGAAGTCGTGGTGGGCGCTGGCATCTACATGGAAGGCGCCACGAGCCTGGACATCTGGGGCAACGACGTGGTGCTGGCCTATGTGCCCAAGGTGCTCGGCGGCAACAGCATGGATCTGGCACAGCCGAGCTACGGCTACACCTACACGCTGCTGGGTAATCCGCTGGTCGAGCAGCCGTACTGGGAGCAGCAGTCCAAGAGCTGGATCTACGGCGTGACCTTTGAGCGCGCGCCGGTGCTGTCCGGCATCGCCAGCGGGTTCCTGATCAAGGGAGCTTCCTGATCATGGCCCGCCTCATTGCGATCTACCCCGTCAAGCACGACGGCGGCACCGCGCAACCCGGCGACGCCTTCGAGGGCGACGAGGTGCTGATTGCCGCCGGCGTGGCCGAAGCCGACACGTCGCCCCAGACCGAAGCCGACAAGACGGATCCCAAGAAGACGGTCAAGAAGAGCGGCGCGGAGAGCTGAGCATGCAGCCGATCAACTGGCGTCCGCCTACTCTGCTGCTGCCCGGCGAGGTGAACCCTGTCACGCCAGGCGGCGACAAGGCTGGCTGGGTATCGGGTTGGTTGAGTGATTCGGTCGGCGGCGCGATCACTGGCAGCGGGCTGGTCGCTGGCCCTGTGACCATCGTCAATGGTGCGATCGCGTCCGTAGGGGCGCCGACGTCGGGTGGGGGCGGGTATCCAGTCACGGCGCGATTCGAGGTGGATGTAGCCGGAGACGGCTCAGGCGCATTGATCACCGCAAACACGAATTCATCCGGCGTCATCACGTCGTTTTCAGTGCACAGGGGCGGCGCTGGGTATACGGCGGCCACGGTCGCGCATCGGGGTCGGCAGAACCGGACGATTGCGTATGACTGTGGGCCGTATTGGCAGCAATACCAATTGGCGTCATTCCTGCCACTCAACATCGCTCTGCAAGACATCAACGTGTATTTCGCCATCGCTCCGGATTTGGTTCGGCGCGGATTCAACCCGAATGTCGCGGACGGGCGTGAGACATCGATTGGCGGCCGATCGGGTTCGGCCGCGCCAACTACGACATTCAGGGTCGCGGGGCGGTTTGTATTGCTGGACGTTGGGGTGGCAGCCAATTTCGGCGCGAACTTCAGTTTGGCGCTGTTTGCCGCATGACCTACGCCACCCTCTCCGACCTCATCGCCCGCTACGGCGCCGACGAGCTGGCCCAACGCACCGACCGCATCGCTGGCCAGACGATCGACCAGGCTGTGATCGACCGCGCCCTCGAAGACGCCGGCGCCGAGATCGACAGCAGCCTGGCCGCCCGCTATGCACTGCCGGTGGCCAGCGTGCCGCCGCTGCTGGTGCGCGTGGCCTGCACCATCGCCCGCTACCACCTGCACGACGAGGCGGCCACCAAGCGCATCCGCGACGACTACGAGGACGCGCTCAAGGTGCTGGCCGAGATCCGTTCCGGCGCCCGCCTCCTGCCCATCGCCGCCACCGACGGCGGCGGCACTGCGGCAGCGGCTGGTTCCGCCGGCGGCGCGGTGCGTGTGCGTGCGCCGCGCCCAACCTTCACCGCCGAGCTGCTCGATCGCTTCGGCCGGAGCTGACGCCCACATGAACCTGACCCCCGTCATCACCCGCTTGCGCGAGCAATGCCAGGTCGGCACGTTCCGCCAGATCGGCGGCGCGGCCGAACTCGACGCCGCGATCCAGTCCGCCCCAGTCACGCCGTCTGCGTTCGTGATGCCGCTGGCCGATCGTGCCGACGATCCGCACCTGGCCAGCGACCACCTGCAGCACGTCATGCGGCACTTCTCGGTCGTGCTGTGCATCGCCAACCGAGCCGACGCCACCGGCGACGCGGCCGCCATCGATCTCGCAGCCAAGCGCCGTTCCGTCAGCCTGGCGCTCACCGGCTGGGCGCCTGACGAGACCACTGGCGATGCGATCGCCTACAGCGGCGGCCGCGTGCTGCGCTTCGCCGACAGCCGTCTGTGGTGGGCCGACGAGTTTCGCTACATGACCACCACCGACACCAACTGAGGACCGACATGCCCATCCGCATCGAGCCCATCCGCCTGCCCGACGGCAAGTTCATCACCCCGAACCCGCCCGTCGGCGGCTGCTGGATGACCACCACCGACGGTGCGCTGCAGCCCCGCGACCAGTCCACTGCCAAGGCGGCCGGGCTGGACTGGCCCGAGCCGGTCGCACCCAGCGTCGCTGCCGCGCCTGTCGCGGTCCCCGCGCCCACCCCCGCTGCAGCCAAGGCCCCGGCCGTCGCCGCACCTGTGACCACCCCCAAGTAAGGAGCCGACACCATGGCTGGATCCCCCAAAAAGTCGGGCCTGCTGCTCGACATCGAAGCCACCAACGGCACCGCCGTCACCCCGACGGCTGCGGCCAACGCCGTCGCCATCCGTGCGAAGAATCTGAAGTTCAAGCCCAGTGTCGGTACTGCTGTGCGCGACGTGATCACTGGCACCATGGGCAACGAAGACAAGCTGCCGTTTGACCACACTGCCGAGTTCACATTTGGTGTCGAGCTGGCTGCGAGTGGAACTGCCGGCACAGCACCCGCCTGGGGCAAGATCCTGCGCATGGGCGGGTTTGCAGAGACCGTCACGGCCGGCTCGCGTGTCGAGTACACGCCCGTCAGTTCCGGCTTCAAGTCGGCGACCGTCTTCGGTGAGGTCAACGGGCGCCTGGAGCAGTACTTCTACGCGATGGCTGCCCTGAAGCTGTCCTTCGTGGTCGGTGAAATCGCGGGACTCGAAGCCGCGTGCAAGTCGCTGGTGTCGACGGTCGCCGCGGGGGCCATCGGAGCGAAAACGTTCACGCCCTGGCAGCGTGGCCTGGCTGTCGGACCGGTCAACACGTCCAAGATCTCGCTGGGTGGCGTGACGTACACGGCCGGCGTGCTGGCTGGCGGCACTGCGTACGACTTCCAGTCCTTCGATCTGGACTGCGGGCAAGACGTACAGATCCTGGCGCTCGCTGCGAGTCAGACCGTGGACATCTACGACTTCAAGCCCAAGCTCGACCTGGTCGTGGACCTGACCCCTGCTCAGCACGCCCAGTTCGTCGCCGGCATGAAGGCCGGCACCACGATCGGCGCCGGATTCACGCACGGCACCGTGGCCGGCAAGAAGATCGTCATCCACCTGCCGCGCTGCGTCATCGCCGACATCGACGACACGATGAAGGGGCCGATCATGGTTTCCAAGCTCACGCTGGAGCCGCGCAGCAGCGTCGACGGCCTCGACGACTGGGTGCGCATCACGTCCATGTGACGCCTGACGCCTCGCCCGCCACAAATCCCCCCCCCCGTTCCTGTTCCACCACTGGAGTCACCATGACCCTGCGCACCGTCAAGTCCTACGACATCAAGCCCACCGTCTTCACCCGCGACAGCATGTTCTCGATCGCCGAGCTGCTCGACCAGCGCGCGCGCCAGCTCGTGTTCACCGAGGCCACCGCCCGCGAGAACGCCGATCTCGAGATCGTCAGCGAGTTCAACAGCAAGGTGCAGGTGATCACCGCCGAGCTGCAGCGTGTCAAGCTGCTCGCCGAGTCGCTGGGAGACGCCGAACTGGCCCAGCTGGAAGACAGCCTGCTGCGGGTGCTGCAGCAGCCGGCGTTCCAGGAGCTGCTGTCCGGCGGCAGCCTGCAGGGCTTCAAGCTCAACAGCATCGTCGAGGCGCTGGCCTCGCAGCCGGACGAGGCGTACACCGAGCGCAGCAACCCGGTCCACGGCGTGGCCACCGTCATCAAGATGGGCTTCACCGACGGTCGCTCGTCGATCCTGTCGGCCGAGCTGACCTCGATCGTGGCCGATGCCGAGGCCGGCACGCCCGAGCGCATGCGTTTCGACTACCGCACCCAGAACTTCCTGGGCCTGCCGGCAGTCCAGTCGGTGCTGTTCAACGTGTTCCGTTTCGTCGGCAGCGACCGGCTGTGGCTCGAAGAGGTTCGCCGGGACCTGGTGCTGTTCGACATCACTGCCAAC
>NZ_CAWURG010000059.1:0-6491 GCF_963924895.1 uncultured Sphaerotilus sp. | reverse complement strand
CCGCGGGACACGCGGTCTGGGTCGAAAGGCCCGAAGCCTGTGGAGCGGAGGTCAGACGCGCCAGACCCGTGAGGGGACGACGCGCAGCCGCGATGAAGCAGGAACCCGCCGAAGGCTCGGCCGCGCAAGCGGTCGCGTCCGCCGGAATCCCCGTCCTTTAGGGCGGGGAGGATGTCAATTCGCCGGTGCGAGCTTGACGACGGTGTACTGACCGCCGACCTTGTCGGCGTCGAACTTCACCTTGTCGCCCACCTTCACGGTGTCGAGCATCCCGGCGTCCTGCACGCGGAACACCATCGTCATCGGGGGCATGTCGAGGTTCTTGATCTCGCCGTGCTTGAGCGTGATCTTCTGCTGCGGCTTGTCGATCTTCATCACCTCGGCATCGCTGCTCTGGGCGTGGGCGGGCAGGCCGATCAGCGCAGCAGCAGCGAGGCCGATCGAGGCGATCCGGCGGGTCAGGGCAGTGGTCATGTGGTTCATCAGGTGGAACTCCTTCAGTGCAATCAACGGTTCACTGGTGGTGCTGGTAGACAAGCGTGCCGCCATCGGCCGCGACGAGCAGCACGTCGTACGGATCGCGCCGGCCGCCGTATTCCGGCCCGTCCATGCCGGGCGAGCCGATCGGCATCGCCGGCACCGCCAGCCCGAGCGCCTTGGGCCGCTCGCGCAGCAGGCGCTTGATGTCGGTCGCCGGCACATGCCCTTCGAGCACATAGCCCTCGACCCGCGCCGTGTGGCAGGAACCCAGGCGCTCCGGCATGCCCAGGCGCGCACGCGCTTCGGCGTTGCCGGTGTCGAAGGCGCGGGTGCGGAATCCGCTGGCTTCGAGGTGGCGGATCCAGTCCTGGCAGCAGCCGCAGGTCGGGCTTTTCCAGATCTCGACCAGCGGCGCCGTGCGGGGCGATGCGGCCCGTGCCGACCAGGCCAGCGGGGTGAGCGCCAGGGCCGATCCCATGCGCAACAGCGTGCGGCGGGTGCTCATTTCGCGACCACCTTGAGCGCGCCGACCATGCCGGACTGGAAATGTCCGGCAATCAGGCACGCGAACTGGAAGTCCCCGGGGCGGTTGAAGTGCCACACGATCGCGCCGGACTTGCCGGGCGGCACATGCGCCATGTAGGGCTCGTCGTGTTCCATGTCGGGGAACTTGACCATCAGCGCCGCGTGTTCGGCGAGGTCGGGCGGGGTGCCGATGACGAACTCGTGCATCAGCTTGCCCTCGTTGTGCATCACCAGCCGCACGGTCTCGCCCTGCCGCACGGTGATGCGGTCGGGGCGGAAGCGCATGTCGTCGCCCATGCGCACGGTGACCGTGCGGCGCACGGCGCGCGGGTCGCCGGCGATGCCCCAGGGTTTCTGTTCCTTCTTGACGGGGCCAGCGGCGGCATGGGCCTTGTCGCCGTGGGCTTGCGCCGCGGGACTGAGCGCGAGGCCGCCGCAGCACAGCGCGCAGCAGGCCGCGATGAAGTGGCGGCGGGAAGGGGTGTTGTCGTGCGAGGTCATGGTCATTGCGTCGAGACTCAGTGGTGCTTGTGGTCGGTCGGCTTGCGGGCGCGGACGGTGGTGTCCGTCGGCGCGGGCTGTGCGGGGGCGGCCTTGACGGGTTCGGGCAGCGGCTCGCCGGTCCATTCGTAGGCGACGGTGCCTTTGGGATGTTTGAACCAGCCGGGGTCGCTGTAGTCGCCTGGTTTCTGGTCGCGCCGCACCTTCACGATGCTGAACATCCCGCCCATTTCGACCCCGCCGAACGGCCCTTGCCCAGTCATCATCGGCGCGGTGTTGTCGGGCAGCGGCATCTCCATCTCGCCCATGTCGGCCATGCCGCGCTCGCCCATGACCATGTAGTCGGGGATGAGCTTGGTGATCTTCTTCGCCAGCCCGCTGTGATCGACGCCGATCATCGTGGGCACGTTGTGGCCCATCGCGTTCATCGTGTGGTGGCTCTTGTGGCAATGGAAGGCCCAGTCGCCTTCTTCATTGGCGATGAACTCGATCTGGCGCATCTGCCCGACCGCGATGTCGGCGGTCACCTCCGGCCAGCGCGCCGACTTGGGCACCGGCCCGCCGTCCGTGCCCGTGACCTCGAACTCGTGGCCGTGCAGGTGGATCGGGTGGTTGGTCATCGTCAGGTTGCCCACCCGGATGCGCACCCGGTCGTTCAGCCGCACGTTCAGCGAATCGAGCCCGGGGAAGATGCGGCTGTTCCAGGCCCAGAGGTTGAAGTCGAGCATGGTCATGATCTTGGGCGTCGCACTGCCCGGCTCGATGTCGAAGGCGTTGAGCAGGAAGCAGAAATCGCGGTCGGCGTTCTCGATCAGCGGGTGCCGGCCCTTGGCGTCGAGCTTCGGGTGCGTGATCCACATCCCCATCATGCCCATCGCCATCTGCGTCATCTCGTCGGCGTGGGGGTGGTACATGAAGGTGCCGGGGCGGCGCGCCTCGAATTCGTAGACGAAGGTTTTCCCAGGAGGGATCGACGGCTGCGTCAGGCCCGAGACGCCGTCCATGCCGCACGGCAGGCGCTGGGCGTGCCAGTGGACGGCGTGGTGCTCGGGCAGCTTGTTGGTGACGAAGATGCGCACGCGGTCGCCCTCGACCACCTCGATGGTCGGCCCCGGCGACTGGCCGTTGTAGCCCCACAGGTGGGCGTTGAAGCCGGGGGTCATCTCGCGCACGACGGGTTCGGCGACGAGGTGGAACTCCTTGACGCCCGCGTTCATGCGCCAGGGCAGCGTCCAGCCGTGCAGCGTCACGACCGGGCGGTAAGGGCGGCCGTCGGGCGGCATCAGCGGCGGGGCGGTCTGCGCGCTGGTCTGGATCACGGGTTCGGGCAGGGCGGCCATCGCCACGCGGCTGACCGAAGCGGCGGCCACGGCAGCGCCCGCCTGGAAGAATGTGCGTCGGGAAAGCATGTCGGATTCCTGAAGTCGGGGCAGTGCGTTCAGTGCCCGCCGCCGGCATCGGCGCCAGCGGACGAGGAGGGCGTGGCGCCAGCGGCGAGCGTCGGCCGGCCGAGCATGGCCATCTGTAAATCCGCGTCGGCGAGCCAGAACGCGCGCCGGGCGTCGATGGCCGTGTTGACGCTGGCGATCTGGGCGCGCGCGTCGGCCAGCAGCTCGAACACGCCGATCAGCATGCCGTTGTAGCGCAGCACGTTTTCATCGCGGATGCGCTGGCGCAGCGGCACGATGGCGGTCTGCACATGGCGGGCGATGTCCCAGGCATGGCGCCAGTTCCGGTACGCCTCGCGCACTTCGGAGCGCGCGTCGATGGCGATCTCGGCCGTGCGGTGCAGGCTGGCGGTGTAGGTCGCCTCGGCGCGGGCGACCTTGGCGTCGCCCCAGTCGAACAGCGGCAGCTCCAGTCCGACCTCCCAGGCGCGGCTGCGGTGGCCGTCGTTCGTGACCGAGCGGGTGGCACCGACGTCTAGCACGTTGAGGAACCGGGTCGTGCGTGTCAGGCCGAGGGCGCGGGCGGTCTGCGCGGTGGCGGTCTTGGCGGCCTGCACGTCCAGCCGCTGCGCAAGGGCGCGTTGCTCGATGTCGGGCTGCTCGGCTGGCGTGGCGGGCAGGTCCGGCAGGCGCTCGGGCAGCGTGTAGTCGAGCTGGTCGCCCCACAGGCCGAGGGCGCGGTTCAACTGCTCGCGGGCGGCGTCGCGGGCACGTTCGCCGCGGGCGACGTTGAGCACGGCATCGGCTTCGAACGACTGCTCGCGGGCCAGCGACAGCTTGTTGAAGTTGCCGGCCTGCGCCATGCGCCGCGCCAGTTCCGCGCCAGCGGCGGCGGCGTCGTGGACCTGGTGCAGATAGCGCAGGCTCTCCTCGGCCGCGACCGCCTCGACCCAGGCCCGCCGCACGGTGGCGATCTGCGTGACCACGCGCTGGGTCGTCTGCGCTTGCTGCTGGGCCAGGCGGTGGTTCTCCAGCGTGCGGGTCAGCGGCATCAGCAGCAGGCGGCCGAGGTTGAGGTGCAGCCCACGTTCCCACTCGATTTCCTCGCCGCTGGTGGTGCGGCTGAAGGAGAAGCCAGGATTGGGCAACCGGGTGGTCTGCGCCAGCTCGGCCTGCGTCACGCCGAGGTCGGCGAGCGAGGCCTGCAAACCGCGGTGGTTCAGCAGTGCGACCTCGACCGCGCCGTCCATTGTCAGCGGCGCGGCGAGCAGGGTGCGCAGGCGCTGCTGGGTCTCGGCGGACGGGGCCTGTGCGTCGGGCCAGCGGTTCAGCGTGGCGCCGGTGTGGCGCTGGAGTTGCTGCTGCACGGGTGCGATGGCGGTGTCCGGCGAGGTGCTGGCGCAGCCCGCCAGGAGCGTGGCCGCCGCCAGCGCGCCCAGGGCCAGAGAGCGGGGCGGCTTCATCGTGCGGCTCCCGAGGCGGCGGGCGGCGCGGCGTCGGGCGCCTGCACCTGCTTCAGATACGCCTTCCAGCCGCCGACGGCGCGCACGCGCTCGTTGGTGGCGGGCCAGTCGGCGACCTCGGGGGTGTCCGGCGCGGGACGGCCGGCGAGGGTGGAGCGGTGGGTGAGCGGACGCACGCGAACACCGGGATTGGCGGGGTCGGCGGGATCGCCGGACTGGGCGATGGCCGGTAGCGCCGCGAACGCGAGGGCGAGCGCGGCGGCAGGGAACAGACGGAACATGGGCAGACCTCGGCAGCCGAAACGGATCGGGACAGCGCGCCACCGGCAGGGCGGCGCGCCACGGATCGGATCAGGCCGTGGGGCGGGGAGGTCGGAAGAGTTCGGACGGCGGGCCGTCGCGCACGCCGGTGATCGGCGTGATGGCCGGAGCCGCGTGGGGCAGGGTGTGCAGGTGCAGCACGACCACTGCCGGGAGCCCGAGGCTGGCGTGGCAGACCTCGCACAGCGAGCAACCGGCGTGGGTCGGTGTCGCCTTTTGCGTGCCGTCGTCGTGGCAGTGTGGGGCGGCTTCGGTCGCGTGGTGCGTTGTGACGGCCGGCACCGCCATCTGCGCCATCGCCCACCCGCGCAGCGGCAGCAGCGCGATCACCAGCCAGAGCAGCCAGTGCAGGGTGGGGCGGACGGGGCGGAACATCGCGTCAGTATAGGTCTGCCGCGGTGCCCTTCGCTATCCGGAGGGCAGCAACTCAGGCCGGCGGGCGGATGTCCACCGTCATGCCCATCTGCCGCAGCAGCGTCGCCGAGTCGAACAGGCCGACGACGGTGCGCACGCCGTCCGGGCCGGTCTCGATCAGGTCGATGCCTTCGATCCGCACCGCCTTGCCGGTGGGCGGCAGGCCCAGCAGCGAACCGTGGTTGTGGCCGGTCATGACCCAGGTGGTGTGGGTGCGGTGGTGTTCGAGGCGCTCCACCGGACCCATCTCGAAGTTCAGGTCCGGAAACGCGGTCCACAGCGCCGCGGCGTAGCCCTTCAGCTCCGGGCCGCCGATCGCACCGGGCGTGGTCGGGTCGCGGTAGGTGCCGCCGGGGGCGAAGCAGGCGAGGATCGCGTCGGCATCGTGGCGACACCAGGCGGCGAAATACGCTTGGGTGAGGGCGACAGGGTCGTGGGTGGACATGGTGGAACCTCCGATTCTTCCAGTTGCTACGGCGCACGTCGCACGGACGCGGATGTGCCAAGGCAGTCTGGACCGGTGCCGTTTGGGGCGCGTTAATGGGCCTTGCTCGGCTGCATGGCCCTCATTGCCCCTGCGGCGAGCGTGAGGTCAGCGCCGCCGGTTCGCCGGGCGTGACCAGCGGCGCGGCCGCGGTGGTCGGGCAGTGCGTGAAGCGCAGCATCTCGCCGACGCGGCGCCACTGCTTGAAGTGCGCCAGATAGCGGTTCTGCGCGGCGTAAGCCTCGGCTTCGGCCTCCATCACGCGCGGGCAGTCGGCGAAGAGGGCGTCGCCGTCGCGGCGGTGCTGCAGGTGGTGGATCAGCTCGTGGACGATGAAGGACTGGTCGGTCTCGTCGCGCAGGTCGAGCGTGTCGCGGTAGAGGATCTCGCTGCGGTCGGTGTCGTAGACGGCGATCAGCGTGCGGCAGTGGCGCGGCTCGTCCGGGCAGACGCGGCGGGCCAGTTCGCCCTGGGGCAGCGCGGTGAGGGGTGGCAGGGATGGCGGGACGGGCAGGCCGCTGAGCTTGACGGCCCAGCGCAGCAGGTCGTCCAGCAGTTCGGGATCGGGTGGACGTGGCGGGCCGGCTTGCGCTACCCAGGACAACAGCAGCAGGAGCAGGGGCAGCAAGCGTGACATGGTGGACTCCCTGGCCACCGCTGGAAGCGGCAGCCTGTGCAGTCCACCCTGCCCCCGGGGTGTCAATGCAGCGCAAGCGCAGCGTTTACGGCCCGTCAACGCCGGCGTGCTGGAGTGCGGGTGTGTTCACCACCCGCGTATCCGTCCGGCCAACCCACATTGAATCCTGAGGACCGGACGAGGATGCTTGTGTCCACGAACAAATGCGTGGACACATGGACACTTCTCAAATCGGAACCCAAGACGTTGCTGCAGCGGCCAAGCGTCGCTGGCGGCGG
>NZ_CAWURG010000058.1:0-23970 GCF_963924895.1 uncultured Sphaerotilus sp. | reverse complement strand
TCTGGCAGCGTTCGCCTACCGCTTCAACCGTCGATTCGACCTGCGCGGGCTGGTGGCTCGACTCATCATGGATGTCTCGCGGTGCAAGCCTCGGGCTCAGCGGGTCGTTCGGGGGAATGCTGAGGATCGTTGCTAATCAGGTGTCGCGATGGGTCCACTTTAGGAGCCGCCCAACCCCGCAGGGGGCAGACCGCGCCGCGATGCCGTGTCGGATCGGTGGGCGCGTGCGCGTAGGTACCGTCCTACCCCTACCCCTGCACCACGCGGGGCAGGCAGGCCTTCAGCTCGGTGCCCTGCCCGGCGCGGGAGGCGATCTCCAGCCGGCCGTTCTCGGATTCCACACGGAAACGCATGCCGCGCAGCCCATGACTCCCGATGCGGGTGCGGGCCAGGTCGAAACCGACGCCATCGTCCTCCACGCGCACGCTCACGCGCTCCTGCTCGTTGTGCAGTTCCACCTGCACGGTCTTGGCCTGGGCGTACTTGATGATGTTGGTCAGCGCTTCCTGTACCACCCGGTAGACCGTGAGATCGGCGCTGGACGACAGGCTGACCGGCTCGAACCGGGTCAGGATGTCCAGGCCGGCGCGTTCCTGGACTTCCTCGCAGAGGATCTCCAGCGCGGGGATCAGGCCCAGCGTGCTGAGGGTGGAAGGCCGGAGGTCCTCGATGATGCGCCGCTTGAGGGCGATGCCGCTGTTGAGCGTTTCCGTCAGATGCGACAGGCAGGGCACCAGATCGGGCAAGGTCTGCTGCAGCTTGGGCTTGATGCGGGCTGCGTCGAGCTTGGCCGTGGTGAGCAGCGCGCCCAGCTCGTCGTGCAGCTCGCGCGCCAGGTGCGCGCGCTCGTCTTCGCGTGCGGTCTGCAGGTGCCGGGCCAGCTCCGTGAGGTCGCCGGTGCGCCGCAGGACTTCCGCTTCGAGCCGGTCACGCTCCTCCACGATCTCGGCCTGCCGCTGGACACGCTGCCGTTCCAGCTCGCGCCCCTGCCGCACGAACAGTGTCAGCACCATCAGACTGATGAGCGTCATGGCAGCCACCCCGATCCGGCTCATCCACAGCGTCTCGTAAACGCTCTTCAAGCCGGTCGCGATGCGGGCGTTCTCGTACTGCACCAGTTCGTCGACTGCGACACGGATCCGGTCCATCAGGTCGCGGCCGATGCCCGAGCGCACGATTTCAAGGGCCAGGTGCGACTTTCCGGACCCATGCAGGCGCAGCACCTCGTCCATTTCCCCGAACCGGGCATCCACCAGCCGCACCAGCTCCAGGCGCCGGGCTTCACCCGCAGCATCGTGGAGTCCGGCATACAGCCGTTTCATCTCCGCCAGTGCCCGCAGCACATCCTCGTGCGCGCGCACATAGGGCGCCATGTACTCGGCCCCCCCGACGAGCAGGTAGCCCCGCTTGCCCGATTCAGCATCCGAGATGCGCTGGAGCATCTGCAGGGCCTGGACCCGTACTTGCCCCTTGAGGACGAGCTGGTCGAGTTGCCCGGCGGACTCCCGGTAGGACAGCTCGCTGATGCAGAGCATCAGGATGGCCACCAGTACTGCGGCTGGAACCGACAGTCTGAGCAGAAACGGGCGCCTGAGCGTTCCAGAAATGACGTTCTTCATGCCCACACTATGCTGTACATCACGAAACATCGAAGGAGTCCGGATGTTCCGTAGACATCGCTGTCGACGGCCGCACGCACCAGGTTGCCTCGCCTGCAGGACATCTGTAGGACATTTCTGACACGCGCTCGCGCAGGTGTCCCATCGCGCCAGACAGGAGGGCTGCCTATATTGGCACCATGTCCTTCATCCGGAAGGGCCTCTCCGGGAGATCGCCATGTCCTGCCCCCGATGGATTCCCTACGTGCTCGTGGTCGCGATGTCGCTGTCGGTGTCGCTGTTCCAGCCGGTGGATGTCCCGCAGCAGTCGCAGCACGGCAGCGCCGCTTCGTCGGACATGGTTTCGCTCGGCTTGATTCGCTGAGGGCCGGTTGTTTGCCTCAGGCTCCGCCGGACTGTCCGGGCTTGATGGACCTCAGAGAAAAACGGAACCCGTAGCGTCGGGAGCTGGAGACGCGGGGGTGGACGCGGCGGTCGGCCGACCGGGTGTCCCGCGCCGGGACATGCCACGAGCCGCCGCGCAGGGCGCGGGAATTCTGGTCCTGACCATCCGGTGGGTTTTCCAGCGCCGCGGCGCTGTACTGGCGATTGCTGCCCGCACACCATTCCCACACGTTCCCGTGCATCTGGTACAGCCCCCATCCATTGGCCGGTCGCTCTTTCACCGGCACCGTCCGGCCCACGGTTCCATCGAAATTCACCTGAGCCGGGGTCACCGAATCGCCAAACCAATACGGCGTCTGCCCCCCAGCCCGGCACGCATATTCCCACTGCGCTTCGGTCGACAATTCGGCGCTCACGCCCAGCCGCTGCGTCAGCTTCGGCAGGAACAGGCCCGTCACATCGTCCCAGCTCACGCTCTCCACCGGCAGGTCCGCACTGCCCTTGAAATGGCTCGGGTTCTGCCCCGTCACCGTTTGCCACAGCCCTTGCGTGCAGGCCGTGTCCGCAAGCCAGAACCCTTTCGTCAGCGTTACCCGGTGTTGCGGCTTCTCGTCGTCATAGCCGCCAGAATCTCCCGGATCGCAGCCCATCAGGAACGATCCCGGCTTGATCCACCGCATCCGCTGCACCGCGCCGCCGATCTCAATGTCCGCCCACGGTGTGTCGAACTCGTCGCTGCCCTTCTCTCCATACGCCTTCGCCCACGGAATCTGCCGCTTCCACCAGTCCGCTCCGTCACCCCCGCCCTTTCCGTCATCCCCGCGCAGGCGGGGATCCACGACAGGCACCGTCGGCTCGGTTCGTGGGTTCCCGCTTTCGCGGGAATGAAGGGGGGTGGGGGTATCCAGAATCTCCCGTAATGCCTCCAACAACAACGCCACGCCTTGCTCGAAATACCGCCTGTGATCCAGATCCAGCGCATGCACATCCAGCAGCGCGTGCAGATCCTCCGGCAACTCCGCCTCGCCCGGCATCTGCGCCCCATCGATCAGCACCGGAATCACCGCAATGCCCCGTTTCAGCGCCGTCGTGATCTCCAGCCGCACCCAGTCCCGCGGGTTCTGCAGCCGCTCGCTCGCCCACCCCGGCCCGATCACCGCCAGCAACACCCGGCAACCCTGCAACTGCCCCTCGATGCGCAGGCGGAAGTTCTCGCCCACCTTCATCGTCTGCTGGTCCATGAACACCTGATCGCGGTATTCCTGCTGCAGCCGGTGGTACAGCGCCAGCGTGTGCAACTGGCTTTCGCTGCGGCGGTAGCTGATGAAGATCGTGTTGTGGTGGGTGCTCATGGGCGGAACGTGTGACAGCGCCAGACATTTTCACATTCGCGCCGCCCCGCCCAGATCACACCCCGAACAGGCGCGGATCAAACCGGAACGGATGCCGCTCGACGGTCACCCGAATGGCGCCGTACTGCGGATGCGCCGGGTTGATGAGCAGGTTGCTTTCCGCTGGCTCGATGGTCGACGGCACCCACAGCCCCAGACTCGACCCCGCGCTGGCCCACGCCATCCCCAGCGCCTGCGTCCCCGCTTCATCCTCGCGCCAATCCGGCGGCAAGCCCAGCGCCTGCGCATCCAGCAGGACCGCATCAGCCGGAAGATCCAGCCGCATGAGCGCCTGATTCCGAGGATTCGCGCCGTTGCAGTGGACCCGCTTTTCCAGTTGGCAAAGCGCCCGGCTCGACCCGGCATACACGACAGGATGCCGCCCCCGGGTATGCCATCGGCCATTGCCCAGCGTCGCGCCGTGCCCCAAGCTGGCCAGCACCGCCGCCGTGGGCAGCGTCGGATCAGCGCAATGGCCGATCCGCCAGACTGTCGTCAAACCACACCGCCGTACTGGATGGCCAGCAGGATGTCCTTGACGCGCTGCGCACCGTAGGAGGTTTTGGCGCACTCCAGAGGGGTCTCGCCGTCGAGCATCGGATGGGGCCGGCGCAGCCATTGGGACGCTTCCGCTTCCGACTCGAAGGTGTCCGCCGCCATCTGGTCGAGTTCGAGCAGCCGCAGGACACTTTCGGCCGAATGCATCGGCAGCAACTGGCCCTTGGTGGCGCGACGGTTCGCAGTGCTGCGGTCCAGGTCCAGGTACTCGGCCACCACGCCCTTGCCCAGCCCCAGGAACTCGCTCAGCGGACCCAGCGTCTGGCTGGAGATGCCACGCTTGAGGAGCTGGTGGGCGCGGGCGCTGGTGAGTGGGATGCCTGCGGTTTCTGGTGCGCTGGGTTCCACCAGGCGCCAGATGATCGACCGGGCCTCGCGACGATCGGCAGGCAAGGCAGCGGGCGTGGTGGTTGGTCTTGGCATGGTGCGATTACACCACCATCAGGGTGCATTTACACAAGCCATGCACAACCCGAAGCGTTTGAGTACCACTGGTTGTTTCGGGCGGGGTGAATGGAATCGTTACAAATTCGCCGCTCCCTCCGGTCGCGGACCGGCCGGCGCTCCGCTTCGGCCGAAAACCCTGCCCCTGCTCCGCAAGGGCAAATTCCCCAGGCTCCGCCTGACCGGGCTTACCGGCTTGGCTTGATGGACCTCAGGGAAAAACGGAACCCGATGCTCTGGCGGCGGAGGCCGCGGTGGTTGAAGAACCGATAGGCCGACCGGGCGCGCCCGGCCGGGTCGAACCACGAGCCGCCGCGCAGGGCGCGGGAATTCTGGTCTTGACCATCCGGTGGGTTTTCCACCGCCTGCGCGCTGTACTTGCGATTGCTGCCTGCACACCATTCCCACACGTTCCCGTGCATCTGGTACAGCCCCCACCCGTTCGCAGGCCGCGCCTTCACCGGCACTGTTCGACCGCTGTCAAAAGGCTGATCGAAATGCGCTTGTTTTTCCGAGATGCCCTGGCCGAACCAATATGGCGTCTGTGTCCCCGCTCGGCACGCAAACTCCCATTCAGCTTCTGTCGGCAGTTCGACTTTCACGCCCAGCCTCTGCGCCACCTTCGGCAGGAATAAGCCTGTCACGTCATCCCAGCCCACCATTTCCACGGGCAATTCGGCGCTGCCCTTGAAATGGCTCGGGTTTTGCCCCGTCACCGCTTGCCAAAGCCCCTGCGTGCAGGCCGTGTCCGCCAGCCAGAAGCCTTTCGTCAGCGTTACTCGGTGTTGCGGCTTCTCGTCGGCAGTGCCGTCCGAGTCTCCGGAGTCGCAACCCATGAGGAACGATCCCGCCTCAATCCACCGCATCCGCTGCACAACCCCGCCGATCTCGATGTCAGCCCACGGCGTGGCGAACTCGTCGCTGCCCTTCTCTCCATACGCCTTCGCCCACGGAATCTGGCGCTTCCACCAGTCCGCCGTTCCGTCATCCCCGCGCAGGCGGGGACCCACGGGAGGCGACGTCGGCTCGTTTCGTGGGTTCCCGCTTTCGCGGGAATGACGAGGTGGTGGGACTGCTGGCGGTGATGGAGCGGGCGCTGGTGCTGGCAAAGGATCGGACTGATCCAGAAACTCCTGCACAGCCTCCTTCAACTGCCGGATCGCATCATCAAAATGCCCATCCAGATCCAGCGGCAGCGCCTGGATGTCCAGCAGCGGATGCAGATCCGCCGGCAAGTGCCGCTCATCGGGCATCCGGGCGTTTTCGATCAGTACCGGGATCACCGGGATCGGCCGTCCCAGCGCCGTCGCGACCTCCAGCCGCACCCAGTCACGCGGTTGGTGCAGCCGAAGCTGGCCATCTTCGTCCGTCACCGTGTGCCAGTCCGGCCCGATTACCGCCACCATCACCCGGCACCCCTGCAACTGCTGCTCCAGTCGGACCCGGAAGTTCTGCCCCGGCTTCAGCCCGTCCACGTCCATGAACACCCGCCCCGGAAAGTGCGGCTGCAAGGCGCTCAGCAAAAGCCTTGCATGCGCCCGGCTCTCCTTGCGGCGGTAGCTGATGAAAATCGTGGTGTTTTGGGTGCTCATGGGCGGGGCGTGTGACAGCGCAGCATATTTTCACATCAGCGCCTGCACCACCCCTCAAACCCCAAACAGCCGCGGATCAAACCGAAACGGCTGCCGCTCGATGGTGAGTTAGTCCATCGTCAAGCCACACCACCGCGCTGAATCGCCAACAGGATGTCCTTGACACGCTGCGCACCGCAGGCAGTTCTGGCTGCCTCCAGCGGCATTTCACCGTCGAGCATCGGATGAGGCCGGCGCAGCCACAGGAGCGCCTCCGATTCCGACTCGAAGGTGTCCACCGCCATCTGCTCAACTTCACACAGCCACTGAAAGGGCTCCACTGATTGCACCGACATCCCCTCAGCGCGCCTGCGCCAACGCCTTCCCAATCCGATTCCGCCCCACCGACGTCTTCGGCACCTTCCCCTTCAAATGCCCGAACCACGCCCGCACGTCCTCGTCCAGCCCGATCCCGTGCATGTAGTTGTAGAGCGCCTTCTTCAGCCCCACGCCCAGCGCGTCGTGGTCGGTGCCCGTCGGGTCGATGAAGCCGACATCGTTCTGCGCAAACGTCACCGGCGGCAGCGGGCGCAGCTTCACGCCGTACTCCGCCGGGTTCAGCCCCACGGGTGAATGCACCGTGCAGGCGAAGCGGTGGAAAAACCCGCTCTGGATGCAGCCGTGCTCGAAGAGCTGGCGCACGTACTCCAGCGCATCGACCGTGTCCTGCACCGTCTGCGTCGGGAAGCCGTACATCAGGTAGGCGTGCACCAGGATGCCCGCGTCGCTGAAGCCCTTGGTGACACGCGCCACCTGGTCGACCGAGACGCCCTTCTTCATCAGCGTCAGCAGCCGGTCGGACGCGACTTCCAGCCCGCCCGACATCGCGATGCAGCCGCTGTCCGCCAACTCCTGGCACAGCTCGGGCGTGAAGGTCTTCTCGAAGCGGATGTTGCCCCACCACGAGATCTGCACGTCGCGGCGCTGCAGCTCGGCAGCCAGCGTCTTCAGCGCCTTGGGCGGCGCGGCCTCGTCGACGAAGTGGAAGCCGGTCTGGCCGGTCTCGGCGACGATGGCCTCGATGCGGTCCACCAGCGTCTCGGCAGTCGCCGTCTCGTAGCGCGAGATGTAATCCAGGCTCACGTCGCAGAAGCTGCATTTCTTCCAGTAGCAGCCATGCGCCACCGTCAGCTTGTTCCAGCGCCCGTCGCTCCACAGCCGGTTCATCGGGTTGAGCATGTCGAGCAGCGAGAGGTACTTGTCCAGCGGCAGCCCATCCCAGGTCGGCGTGCCCACCTCGGCGAAGGGCACGTCCGGCTCGACGAAGTTGATGTAGCGCACCAGCCCGGTGTCCGCGTCCCGCACGAAGGTGCGCACGAGGCGTTGCCGTGACCGCTTGCCGTTGAGGTGCTCCAGCAGCGCCAGCAGCGGGCGCTCGCCGGAGTCCAGCGTCACGTAGTCGATGTGGTCGAACACGCGCGGCTCGGCGAGTTCGCGCAGCTCCGTGTTGACGAAGCCGCCGCCCAGCGCCACGACGATCGTCGGATCGACCGCCTTGACCGCCTGCGCGATGCGGAACGCCGCGTACACCGCCCCCGGAAACGGCACCGACAGCAGCACCAGCCGCGGCCGATGGCGCTCGACCGCCGCCCGGGTCAGCTCGGTCAGCACCTCGTCCATCAGGTTCGGCGCGGCGGCCAGCGCGGCGGCCAGCGGCTCGAAGGTCGGCTGGCTGGTGGCGAGCGACTCGGCGTAGCGCACGAACTCGAAGCGCGGATCGACCGCGTCGCGCAGCACGTCGGCGAGGTCGTTCAGGTACAGCGTGGCGAGGTGCCGCGCCTTGTCCTGCAAGCCGAGCGCACCGAACGCCCAGGCCAGCGGATCGCCGCCGTCCTCGTCCACGTAGACATCGAGCGTGCGGAACCGCGGCCCCTCTGGCAGGAAAGCGCGGCTGTTGATGCGGTGCGCCAGCGTCGCGTCGCGGCCCTGCAGGAAGGCGATGACACGGTCGATGGTCGCCACGTAGCGGTCGAACTGGGCCATGAAGCTCTGCACCGGCTCGGTCAGCTGCTTAGGCGGATGCGCTTCGATGCGCTTGCGGATCTCCAGCAACCCGCCCCGCGACAGCAGCCGCAGCACCAGCGCCAGCGCCAGATCCTCCTGCACCGCATCGACGCCGCGCGAACGCAGGAAGCCGGTCAGGTAGGCGGTGGAAGGGTACGGGGTGTTGAGCTGGGTCATCGGCGGGATGACGGACAGCACGCGCAGGGGAGCCTGCGAAACGGTAGCGGACATGGCGCGGCTCGGGGTGCAAGCAGACGACTGGGGGCGGCCATTCTGCCAGCCGGGCGTTTGTCCTCCGGATGAAGGATGTACCGCGGGCCGGTGCATTGACGGTCCGGACTGGTACGCGTATGAACCATGTTGTGCACGAAGCAAGGAGCACAACATGGCAATCACCGTGGGCAATGCGCAGAAGCGCATCGGACTGGCACTGTCTGGCGGCGGATTCCGCGCCGCGGCGTTTCACCTGGGGGTGTTCCGGCAGTTGCAGGCCCAGGGGCTGCTCTGGAAGCTGGACCTGCTGACTTGCGTTTCCGGCGGCAGCATCGCCGGCGCCTTCCTGTGCCGCAACTGGGGCAAGGACGCGGCGCTGGACCGGCTGGAGCAGTACCTGCGCAGCGCCTCCATCGCGGTGTCCTCGGTGCTCGGCGGGATGCTCGATCCCTTCCACACCCGCCTGGACAAGCTGGCCGACAGCTACGACCGCGACCTCTTCGCCGGCTGCACGCTGGACGCGCTCGCGGGCGGCCCGCGCCTCTACCTGAACGCGACCAATCTGGCCACCGGCAACCTGTTCTCCTTCGTCACCGGCGGTGGCAAGCCGACCGAGATGGGCGAATGGGAGATGGGTTTTCATCCGGCAGACCACTTTCGGCTGGGCCGGGCGGTCGCTGCGTCGTCGGCCTTCCCGCCGGTATTCCCGCCGCTGCGATTGGACCAGGACGCCTTCCCCGCCAACGGCGCCGACTTCATCTGCCTGACCGACGGCGGCGTGTACGACAACCTTGGCGTCAACCCGCTGGTGCGCGACCGCAATGCGCTGGACTACGTGATCGTCAGCGACGGCGGCAAGCCCTTCTCCATCGTCGAGCAGCCGACCGAGTCCAGCGCCGCGGTGCTGGTCGAGGCCATCGACATCCTGATGGAGCAGGTGCGCGGGCTGCAGTTCAAGCGGCTGGAGCTGGGCATGCTGCGGGCGAACGGGCCGAAGCCGGTGTGGTTCTCGATCGACAGCGCGATCGGCCAGGCACAGGCCGGCGACGCCGCCTTCGCCTCGGCGATCAGCACCAACCTGAAGCGCCTGTCGGGCGACGAGATGACCGTGCTGAAGCGCCACGCCAGCGCCCTGCTGATGCACCGGCTGAACACCTACACGCCGGAGCTGCTCCATGGCTGACTGGCTGGACGTCGACGCCCTGGTGCCACTGCTGGACCTGGCCGCTACCGATCCGGACCTGCAGGTCGGCTTCGTCGCACTGGACACTGCGGCCCGGTTTCCACTCGATCCGGACGCCCTCGCGCAGCTCATCGCCGAATTGCTGGCGTTGCAGCGCCACACGACGGCGGGGTCGCCGGGTGACACACAGGCCACTGCGCTGCTGGAGCGGCTGCGCGCCGTCCGGCCGAAACCTGCTGCGGCACCGTTCGACGCAGCGGCCGTGGCCGGGCAGATCAGCGACGCGGTCGATCAGCTCATGCAGTCCACGGACACTGCCGCGCGACTGGTCATCCTCGCTACCCTCGGTGCGGTTGGTGATCGGCTCGGCGGACGGACATCGGCGCCGACCCGCGGACGAAGCCGTGGCGTACCAGTGCAGCGGGCCGCGCCGCCCCCACAGCCGGAGGCACGCCGGGTGCAACTGCGCCTGCTCCAGGGCGGCGCGCGGCGCCAGTCCTTTCTGGCTGGCGCCGAGCACGTCGTGCGCTGCTGGATCGGCCCGCTGGAGGACGGGGAAGTCGCCGCTGACCGGCCAATCCCGGACGTTCCCATGCCGGCCGATGGCTTGCTGCTGCAGGCGCAGCTCTACTGGCAGGACGGCCGCGGCGTGGACCACAGCGACAGCCGGACGATGCTGCTGCCCGCCGAACGCGACGCCCGCAGCGGCGACTGCAACCTGCACCTGACCGTGCCGGAGGGCGAACGCTATGTCAGCGCCGACCTCGTGTTCCGCTACCGCGGCCGGATCTTCGAGGCGGTGCGGCTCGAAGGGTTTGTGCTGCGCGCGGGCGAGCCGGAGACGCCCGCGCACACCCTCTCGCTGCGCGTGCAGGCCAGCCGGCGCGAGGTGCTCGGCATCGCCGACAGCCCGGCGGTCGACGGGACGCTGGTGATCGACGCACCGCCATCCCCCACTGCCGACGCAGCCGCCCGCCTGCTGCTGTTCGACGCCCGCGGCGCCCACACCTTCGATCTCGGCAGCTCCGGCACGGCGCTGCGCTGGCTGAACGACACACTGCACCTGACCGAGACCGTGGTGGTGCGCAAACAGGCCAGGGCCGGCCTGTCCACCTCCGACGAACTCGATCCGGACGACCCGGCCGTGCTGAACCTGCTGCGCACCCTCGCCCGCCACGGCGCCAACCTCTACAACCAGCTGCACGACAGCGGCTACCGCGATCCGGGCGAACGCCTGCAGTTGCTCAACCGCACGAGTGAGCACGTGCCGCTCGAATTTGTCTACGACCGCGGCGCGCCGGCCGAGGACGCGACGCTGTGCGCAGGCTGGCGCGACGCGCTGCAGTCGGACGCGGCGGGCTGCCCGGTCTGCAGCCGCGTGCCACTGGCGGACGACCAGCGCGACCGCGTGCCGGTCGTGTGCCCGCTGGGTTTCTGGTCGCTGCAGAAGGTGATCGAGCGCCTGGACCCGGATGCCGCATCCAGTGCGGGGGCGTCCGTGCCGACCGCCGCCCGCCGCAGCCTGCGCCCCATCGATTCGGCCCTGTTCGCCTGCAGCGACAAGGTGCCCGAGGCCGACCGCGAGCAGCTCTGGGCCGCGCTGACGCAGTCGGTCGCCCACCCGGTGCGGGCCGCAGACTGGGTCGAGTGGAAGACGGCGGTGCAGTCCGATCCGGCGCTGCTGCTGGTCCTGCCACACCACGACGTCGACCAGGGGCTGGACTACCTGGAAATCGGCGCCGAGGGTCTGTCCCACGCCCAGGCCCGGCTGGGGCGCGAGCAGCTCCTGCCCAGCTACATCAACCCCGACGCCACCGACCCCGGCCCGATCGTGCTGATGCTGGGTTGCCAGACGGCGGCCGATGCCGACGGCGGCATGGGCTATGTCGCGCTGACCCGCCGGGTCCAGCAGCAGCGCGCCGCCATCGTGCTGGGCACGCTGGCCAAGGTGCTCGGCCGGCACGCGGCGCCGGTCGCGCAGGAGCTGGTCCGGCAGCTCGCAGCGGTGCGCGACGCGGACACCGATTTCGGCACCGTGATGCGCCGGGTGCGCCGCCGCATGCTCGGGCGCGGCTACCTGATGGCGCTGTGCCTGGTCACGCTGGGCGATGCCCAATGGCGCTTGGCTCCGCAGCAGGACACCGCCGCACCCGTGCACTGAACCCGCCCCTCGTCCCAGGAGAGCCGCCATGTTCCGCCTCGAAATGCTGCCCGCCGCCCACGGCGACTGCCTGTGGATCGAGTACGGCGACGCGGCCCACCCTCGCCGCATCCTGATCGACGGCGGTCCCGGCCGGACCTACCCCACGCTGCGTGCGCGCATCCTGCAGGTGCCGAAGACCGAGCGCCGGTTCGACCTGCTGGTCATCACCCACATCGACGCCGACCACATCGAGGGCGTGGTGCGGCTGCTGCAGGACGCCGAGGCGCTGGGCTGCGTCTTCGACCGGATCTGGTTCAACGGCCGCGATCAGCTCGACCAGGTGCCGGACCCCGCCGGCCAGCCGCTGGGCGCGCTGCAGGGCGAACTGCTCGGCATGCTGATCGCCGACTACGAACACCGCACCGGCACGGCGGTCTGGAACCGCGGCTGGCCGGACCGACTGGTCGCCATCGACCGGGAGGCCGCCGGCTTGCCGGTGGTCGATCTGGGTCCGGGCGCCTGCCGGCTGACGCTGCTCTCACCGGACCACGACCGCCTGCTGTCGCTGAAGGACACCTGGCGCAAGGCCCTGAAGGCCGCCGGGCTCACCTCGGGCGATACCGCAGCCTTGCGTCTGCGACTCGAAGCCTCGCGCCATCTGCGGCCGCTGGGCGATGCGCTCGGCGCAGAGGACGACCGCAACGACGACGCCACCGGGGAAGGCGCGGAACCCGAGGCGTGCGAACTGGACGATGCGCTCGGCGCGGCCGGCGAAGCTCGCGCCGCCTTCGGCAGCGACGACAGCGAAGCCAACGGCAGCAGCATCGCCCTGCTGCTGGAGTACCCGAGCGAGCGCCCCACGGTGCGTCTGCTGCTGGCGGGCGACGCCTGGGCCTCGGTGCTGGAGACCTCCATCCGCCGCCTGCCCGAGGCGTCCGACAGTGGACGGCTCGCGCTCAGCGGTTTCAAGCTGCCGCACCACGGCAGCGTCCGCAACATCCACGCTGCGCTGCTGGCCTGCCTCGACAGCGCCCGCTATCTGGTATCGACCAGCGGCGCGGTGTTCGGCCACCCGAACGCGCGGACCGTCGATCTGGTGCTCGCCGAACACCACGGCGAAGCGCCCGCACAGCTGCTGTTCAACTACCAGAGTGCCACCACCACGCCGTGGGCCGCGCCCGAACGCCAGCACGCCGAGGGCTTCGTCGCCGACTATCCACCCGGCAGTGCCCAGGCGACCGTGCTGGCGCTTTGAACGCTGAAAGCGTTGGACGCGAGGGTGTGCCTTCGGGGAAGATGCTGGCCATCCGCTGGAACCAGCTCGATCAGACAGGCACACCCCTTGGCATTTCCAGCCGCAGGCGGCGACAGCACATGGCCCGCCATCGTGCCCCCGCTGTTTCTCTTGTACGGCCTTCTGGGCATCAGCACCGCCGCCGTCCGTGCCTTCACCCGTTCCCGCCCCGACAGCATGCTGCGCCAGCAAGTGCAGGCCTGGTGGCTGATCTTCCCAGTCCTCACCGCTGGCCTGTGGGTCTATCCGATGGGGTCGACCGGACTGGTGTGGCTCATCTGCGCACTGGCGGTCCGTGAGCTGTCCAGCCACTGGCCAGGGCCGCGCGCGCCGTTCTTCGGTCTTTGCGGGGCCGCGTTTCTGGCCGACCAGTGGGTGAACAGCGTGCTGCCAGCGACCAGCCTCTGGCACCCGGCGGGTGTGCTGGTGGCGCTGCTGGCGGTCGGCCTGTGCCGCCGGCGCCGCCGTCCCCTGCTGGTCAGCACCTTCGTGCTCACGCTGCTCGGCGTGGGCCACCTGGTGCAGCTCGCCCAGCTGCCGACGCTGGGCCGCACCGGGCTGGCGTGGACCTTCTACCTGCTGGCGCTGACCTGCCTGAACGACATCGCGCAGTTCGTCAGCGGCAAGACCCTCGGCCGCCACCCGATCGCCCCGGGCATCAGCCCGAACAAGACCTCGCAAGGGCTGGCGGGTGGCGTCGTGGTGAGCGTCGCCCTGTCGGTGGCCATCGGCACGCGGTTGCAGCTCGCCGCGCCTGCCGTGCTGGTCGCGCTGGGTGCGGCGCTCGCGCTCGGCGGGTTCGCTGGCGACCTGGTGTTCTCGGCCATCAAGCGCGCGCTGCAACTCAAGGACTTCTCGCGATTGATTCCGGGGCACGGCGGCATACTCGACCGCGCCGACAGTCTGGTCCTCACGGCGCCCCTGCTGCACGCCCTGCTCCTCACTGTCCAGCTCCACGCCGGGATTGCACCATGACCACCACCTCAGACACCGACACCGACCACGACCCCTGGATCCGCTCCGAATCCGGCTTCGAGACCTTCGACCAGACCCGCCTGTTCTACCGCTGCTGGCAGCCCCGCGACACCTACCGCACCGCGGCCTCGCCGCCGCTGCGCGTGCTGATCTTCCTGCACCGCGGCCACGAACACTCCGGCCGGATCGAGCCGCTGGTGGAGCAGTTCGCCGGCCTGCGGGACTGGGCCTTCGCCTGGGACGCCCGGGGCCACGGCCACTCGCCCGGCGAACGTGGTTCGGCGCCCGACTTCGAGAGCCTGGTGCAGGACTTCCACTGGTTCATCCGCCACCTCCGGGAGGTCCACGGCTTTGCCCCCGAGGACATGCTCGTCATCGCCAACAGCGTCGGCGCGGTGATCGCGGCGACCTGGATCCACGACCACGCGCCGCACCTGCGCGGCGTGGTCATGGCGGCGGCGGCGTTCCAGATCAAGCTGTATGTGCCGCTCGCCAAGCCGGCGCTGCGGCTGGCCCTGGGGTTCAAGCCGGATCTGGCGGTCACCAGCTACATCCGCCCGTCCATGCTGACCCATTCGCCCGAGCAGGCCCGCGCCTATGCCGCCGACCCGCTGATCGCCAAGCGCATCTCCGCCCGGGTCCTGCTCGGTCTGGCTGACACGGCCAAGCGCATCGTCGCCGATGCCTTCGCGATCGACGTGCCGGTGCTGATGCTGGTCGCGGAGAAGGACTACGTCGTGCACGCGGCGCCGCAGCAGCAGTTCTTCGAGCGCCTGGGCTCGCGCCACAAGCGCCTGCTGGTGCTCAAGGACTGCTTCCACGCGGTCTTCTACGAACAGGGCCCGACGATGGACGAGGCGATCCAGGCGACCCGGCAGTTCATCGACGGCTGCTTCGGCCACCCGATCGCCGCGGTCGAGGAGCACCTGGATGGCGACCGGAACAGCCGCAGCGCCGCCCAGTTCGGCCACCTGCAGCGGGGCACGCTGGGCACGGCGCTGGAGCGCGCGGCCAACACCGTCCAGCGCCAGATGCTGCAGTGGCTCGGCCCGCTCAGCAAGGGCATGCAGATCGGCCTGACGCAGGGCTTCGATTCGGGCGCCTCGCTGGACTACGTCTACCGCAACGAAGCCGGCGGGCGCTTCGGCATCGGCAAGTTCATCGACCAGGGCTATCTGCAGGCGATCGGCTGGCGGGGCATCCGGCTGCGCAAGCAGCACCTGCAGCAGCTCCTGTCGGAACTCATCGCCACGCACCCGGCGAACCTGCCGCTGCGCATCCTCGACGTCGCTGCGGGCGGCGGGCGCTACGTGCTGGAAACCGCCAAGCGCTTCCAGGACCGCCCCATGCACATCACCCTGCGGGACTACGCGCAGTCCAATCTGGACGCGGCCCGCCAGCTGGCCGAGGCGCTCACGCTGAACCACACGGTCGAGTACGAGTGCCGCGATGCGTTCTCGCCGGACAGCTACCCCATCGACGAGTCGCAGTTCGACATCGTGATCGTGTCGGGCCTGTACGAACTCTTCGCCGAGAACGCGCCGGTGCTGGCGTCGCTGCAAGGCATCCAGCGCCAGCTCCGCCCCGGCGGGCATCTGGTCTACACCGGACAGCCGTGGCACCCGCAGTTGCTGATGATTGCCCAGACGCTGAACAACCACCGCGGCGAGCCGTGGCTGATGCGGCCGCGGCCCCAGGCGGAACTCGACGCGCTGGTGGCCAGCATCGACTGCTGCAAGACGCAGAGCCTGATCGGGCTGGCCGGTATCTTCACGGTGTCCGTGGCGCGCCACGAGCCGCCGCCCGCAAAGCCTGTCGCAGCCGGTTGACGGTGGTCCAGACGAGCAGCGCGAGCGTGAGCATCAGCAGCCCGTCAAACCAGTCCGCCCTCGCGCCACCCGCCACCAGCAGCGCCATCAGCCCGAAGACGACCGCGCGGTCGCTCTTCCCCATCGGGCCGTCGAAGCGGCGGGCGGCGCCGATCAGCACGGCCAGCACGCCGGCAAACTCGGCCAGCAGCGCCGCCGCGACGACGATCACCAGCATCGGCGCCCGCACCTGCGCCACCAGCGCGAACGGCAGGTAGAGCGCCACGTCCGAGAGCTGGTCACCCATCTCGTTGAGCAGGGCGCCCAGCGCCGTCTTCTGCCCGGTGGCCGTGGCGAGCATGCCGTCGACCGCGTTCAGGGCCATGCGCAGCAGCATGACGACCGGGAACAGCCCCCACAGCCACCGGTTCGCCGGGTGCAGCGCCAGCGCCACGCCATACGCCAGCGAGAGCGCCATGGCCAGCACGGTGATCTGGTTCGGGGTGACGCCGCGGCGCACCAGCGACGCGAGCAGCGGCCGCAGCGCCTGCTGGAACTGCGGTTTGAGGTCGTAGACCGAGAAGGAGAGGTTCATGCGAGGTAGTCTGCCAGCCGCACACAGCGTTCGTAGCCCATCGCGCAGTGCAGGTAGACGATGCGGCCTTCTGACCACGCGGCCCGCACCGTCGCCACGATCTCTTCCACAGCGGCGGGCGCCGGGGTCACGAGGTCGAGCAGCGGCAGATGCCGGTAGCGGATCGCCGCGGCGCGCAACAGGCTGGGGGTCTCGGGCAATTCGGCGGACAGGTCCACCACCACGCAATCCGGCGGCAGCAGCGCGGCCTCGCGGTCGGTCAGGCGCCGGCCGATCCAGAGCCGCTCCGACACCCGGACCACGGGCGCATGGTGCCGCTCCCGCCACTGCACCAGCCACCACGTCAGCCGGTACCCCGCCAGATACGGCGCGTAGAGGACCCAGACCCACAGCGGATGGCGCCCCGACTGCTTGTGCAGAAACTGCCGGTCCCGCCGCGCGTAGGCCACGCTGACCAGCAGCAGGCTCAGCGTCAGGTACAGCCCGAGCAGGCTGTGCAGAGCCAGCGCGCCGACGAGCAAGGCGACGGTCGCCGCGGCCGCGTAGTGCAGGGCCACCGGCACTTCGTCCGAACACGGTCGGACCCACCGCTCCACGCCCAGACCCAGCAGCGCGCCGGCCACGCCGTCCAGGCTCTGGTGCTGGTAGGTGAAGACGGTTGCCACCGACACCAGCAGCAGCGCCACCGCCAGCAGCCAGCGCGCCGGGCGGCTGTCCAGCGTGTCGCGCAGCGCGAACCAGAACACCACGCAGTAGGCGACATGCAGCGAGGGCATCTGGTTGTACGGCCGGTCCACCAGGCGCAGGCCGTCGTACAGCAATGCCAGCAGCGGCGATTGCACCGCCGGTCGCACGAAACCGCACTGCACCGGGAAGGCCACGAACACCAGCGCGGCCACCACCGTCGCCAGCAGCAGGCGCTGGCTCAGCAGCCGCAGGGCCGCGCGGTCCGGCACGAGAAAGAAGCTGCCCGCATAGAACAGGCCCGAGCAGAGGTAAGGCAGGACCATCCAGGCGATGAACGGAATCTGCCGCTCGAAGGCCAGCGCGATCTGGCGCGACACCTGCGCCCGCTCCGCCAGGTGGTTGGCGGTTTGATAGCATGCCGTGAACACCAGCGTGTTCAGCAAGAGCAAGCCGGTGCGCTGCCGCCAGGTCGCAGGCAGCGCCCCCTTCCCTTCAACGGCTACGATGGATTCAAGACGGTGGGACATCGATACGCGCGCTGCCTGGTGATGGCCGGCGGGGGCTTCCGGTTCGGTTATTACCTGGGCCTGCATGCGGCGCTGGCGGCGCAGGGCCGCGCGCCCGATGTGCTGCTGGCCAGCTGTGGTGGCGCCATCGCCGCGGCGATCATACAAGCGCTGCCGGACGCCGCAGCGCGCCGGGACTGGCTCGCCTCACCCGCGATGCACGCCTTCTGCCACAGCCTGCAAGCCCGGCCGGGCGCCACGCTCGGCGGCGCGCTGGCGGGTGCGCTGGCACGGTTCTGCAGTCGCCAGCCGGCGCCGCGGGTGCCGGATCTCTTCAATGACTACCTGTTCGAGCTTCCGGCGATGCTGCCAATGCCCACCGCACCCGATCCCGCCCCCGGACCGGCCGTCGCCTTCATCGCCGGCACCCTGCTCTACGGCGAACACGAGGTCGGCCAGCCACGTGGCGCACGCCCGCTCTTCGCCGAAACCGTGCTGTGCGACACCCGCACGGCCGCGCTGCTGCAGGGCATGCGCGCTCCGATGGACGATCCGCGCTGGAGCCACGGGGTGATCGCGCCGGACCTGCGCACAGTCACGGACATGCCGGTCGCCGACGCGGTGCGGGCGTCGATCGCCGACATGTTCTATTTCCGCTGCCATACGCACGCGGGCCAGCACTACCTTGGCGGCGCCATCGATCTGGTGCCCGTCGAGATCGCACGACAACTGGCCGACGAGGTCTTCATGGAACGCAAGGCACCCTATGACCACACCCTGGCCGCGCCCGCCCTGCGCGCGGTGCTGGGCATCGATGGCAACCGGCGCATGCGCCACGTGATGCAGCCCGCCGATCTCCACGCCCATCCCGGCCACCACAGCGTCGACACCTCGGACATGCGCCGCGCCTTGCCGCACGCCCTGCTGCGCAAACACCTCCGCTGGGCAGCGAACCGCATCGAACTGGCCGCCCCCGAGCAGCTCGCGGACTACCGCCGGCTGGTCGACGCCCAGTGGCATTACGGCCACCAATGCGGCCAGCGCCTGGCATGAGTCCCCTGAACATCCTGGTCATCGGCGGCACCAGCGGCATCGGCTGGGCCCTGGCGCTGCACTACCTGCAGGCGGGGCACCGCGTGGCGGTGTGCGGCCGGGATCCCAGCAAGATCGACGCCGACGCCGCCCACCCCTACCCGCAGCTGAAGCGCTATGCGCTCGACATCGCCGACGCCGCGGCGATCGACCACGCGCTGGCCGACTTTGTGCCCGCGCCCCTGCCGCTGGACCTGCTGATCGTCTCGGCCGGGACCTACTTCAACTCGCGCCACCACACGCTCGACGCCGACGCGACGCTGCGCCTGCTGGCCACCAACGTCAGCGGCCTGAACCATGCGTTCGCGTGCGCGGCCCGGCGCCTGCTGCAACAGCCCGTCAGCGCACAGCGCGGGCAGCTGGTGGCGATCTCCTCGGTGGCGGGCCTGCTCAAGGACTACCCCGGCGCATCACTCTACAGCGCCACCAAGCGCAGCGTGCTGAACCTGTGCGAGACCTACCGCATCGCACTGGCGCCGTTTTCCATCGCCGTCACCGCCATCGTGCCGGGCTACATGGACACCGCCCGGCTGCGCGAACTCAACGGGGGCGATGCCCGCGGCAAGCCCTTCCTGCTGTCCGAAGCGGCCGCGGTCCGGGAGATCACCGCGGCCATCGCGCGCCGCCAGCCGGTGCATGTGTTCCCGTGGCAGATGCGCTGGCTGGTGGCGGTGCTGAACCGGCTGCCGACCGGGCTGCTGAAACGCCGACGCTAGCCTGCGGGTTCAGACCGCGGCGATCATTCCGCCGTCGACCCGCACCACCGACCCGGTGACATACGAGGCCCGCGCACTCGCGAGGAAGGCCACCACGTCGGCATATTCCTGCACATCACCAACGCGGCCCATCGGGATGGCGGCGGCGCTGTCGGCCTGCACCTGCGCGAGGTCCTTGCCCTGGCGCTGCGCCGCCTGCTCGTCCAGAAACTGGATGCGGTCGGTGGCGATCCGGCCCGGAACCACGATGTTGGCGGTGATGCCGTCGCGGGCCACCTCGCGCGCCAGTGTCTTCGACCAGCCGACCAGCGACAGCCGCAGCGCGTTGGACATCGCCAGATTGGCGATCGGCGCGACCACGCCGGACGAGGTGCTGGTGACGATGCGGCCCCAGCCCCGCGCCTTCATGCCCGGCAGCACGCGGTCGGTCACCGCGATCACGCTGAGCACCATGGCCTGGAACTGCGCCAGCCAGCGCTCGGGTGGCTGGCCGGCGGCCGTGCTCGGCGGCGGGCCGCCGGTGTTGTTGACGAGGATGTCCACCGGGCCGAAGCGGGCCTCGATGGCGGCGACGTTCGGCCCGATCTGCGCAAGATCCGCCAGATCCCAGGCCAGCGCGAGCGCCTGTCCGCCCGCCGCCTCGATCTCGGCGACGAGGGCGTCCAGACGGTCGACCCGCCGCGCGGCGACGGCCACACGGGCGCCTTCCGCCGCCAGCGTTCGCGCAATCGCGGCGCCGAGGCCACTGCTGGCGCCCAGCACGAGCGCGGTCTTGTTCTTCAGTCCCAGATCCATCGGATTCCCCTGTGTGTCTTGTGTGTCTTGCCTTACCAGGCGATGCAACGGTCGGCCCGCGCGCGGGCGCCTTCGATCAGACGTGCGTTCGGCTCGTCGGTGGTCTCGACCCAGGCCCGCGCAGCTTCCGGGCTGCGGCCGAACTGCACATGGCGCGCGACCAGCCGCTCCAGCCGCAGCGCGGGGTCCACGTCCACATACCAGGCCTCGTCCAGCAGCGCCTTCACCTGTCCCCAGGCACCCAGGCGCGGGTCGTCGAGCAGCAGGTAGTTGCCTTCGACGATGACCAGCCGGGTCTTGGGGAACACGGGAATCGCCCCAGCGACCGGCTCCTCGATCTCGCGGCGGAACTCGGGTGCCAGCACGGTTTCGTCCGCGGGCTGCTCGCGCAGGCGGCGCAGCAGGGACACGAAGCCGGCGCTGTCGAAGGTGTCCGGCGCGCCCTTGCGCGCGGCGCGGCCGAGGCGGGCCAGCTCGACATTGGCGAGGTGGTAGCCGTCCATCGGCACGACCTGCGCCGTGCCCGGGTGGCGGGCTTCCCAGGCGGCGAGCAGCGCGGCGGCAAAGGTGGACTTGCCGGCGCCAGGCGGGCCGATCAGACCGAGCAGCGCACGCCGACGGCCGTCGGCGAGCAGGGTTTCCAGGTGGGCGAGGCAGGCGGTGGGGACTTGGGCAGGCATCCCGCGATTGTCAGTCAGAGCGTCTCGCTGCGCTTGCGCCAGAGCCGGATCCAGTCCGGCAGCGCGTCGGCGGGCATCGGGCGGCCGATGAAGTAGCCCTGCGCGATGTCGCAACCCGCCGCCCGCGCGAAGTCCCAGTCGGCCCGGTCCTCGACGCCTTCGGCGACCGCGGTCATGTCGAGCTGGTGCGCCATCTCCAGACTGGCGGCGAAGATGGCACGCTGGGTCGGCTGGTCCCGGTTGCCGTGGACGAAGCCGCGGTCGATCTTCAGCTCGTCGAAGGGAATGTCCCGCAGCTGTGCCAGCGACGAGTGGCCGGTGCCGAAGTCGTCGATCGACAGGCCGATGTGCTTCAGGCGCAGCCGGGTCAGGATGTCCATCGGCACCCGCGCGTCGCGCATCAGGCGCGACTCGGTCACCTCCAGCATCAGGTCGGTCAGCGGCACGCCGTGGTGGGCGGCCTCGCGCAGCACGAACTCCGGGAAGTCCAGCCGCGCCAGGTTGTCCATCGAGACATTGACCGCCACGCGCAGGCCCATGCCAGCCTCGCGCCAGCGCCGCGCCTGCCCCATCGCCTGCGAGAGCACGCTGCGGGTGAGCGCATCGATCTGGCCGCTGGATTCGGCCACGGTGATGAAGGTGTCGGGATAGAGCAGGCCTTCGGTGGGATGCCGCCAGCGCACCAGCGCCTCGACGCCGACCAGCGCACCGTCCGCCATGGACACCTTGGGCTGGTAATGCAGGATCAGCTGGTTGCCGCGCAGCGCGCGGTCGATCTCCTCCGGGGTCCGCGTGCGGGCCGCGTGGCGCACCTGCGCCGGCACGAAGCCGCGCCAGCGCGCCACCAGCTCTCCCAGCACGGCCGAGGCCACCGGCTTGTGCAGGTGGTGCAGCACGTGCAGCTGGTAGGCGCTGGCGAGCTTGGCGGCCGTTTCCAGCACGCGGTGGTCGGCCCCGCTGACGAGCGCCAGCGCGCCCTGGTAGTGCTGCTCGGCGAGGTGGCGCATGAATTCGACGCCGTCCATGCCCGGCATGTTCAGGTCGAGCAGCAGCAGCATCGCCGAGGTGTCGCGCCCGCGCAGGCGGTGCAGCGCGCTCGCGCCGGAGGTGCAGGCCTGGACCGCGCCGACGCCCAGCGCCGCCAGCTGGCGCTGCAGGACCTGGAGCTGGAAGGGATCGTCGTCCACCAGCAGCAGCAGGGGCTCGGCGTCCACGCTGGCCGGCATGGTCTGCGCCCCGGCCGGGGCCGCTTCGAGCACGGCCACCAGCGCGGTCAGTTCGCTCTCGAAGCG
Source organism: uncultured Sphaerotilus sp. (assembly GCF_963924895.1). NCBI lineage: Bacteria > Pseudomonadati > Pseudomonadota > Betaproteobacteria > Burkholderiales > Sphaerotilaceae > Sphaerotilus > uncultured Sphaerotilus sp. The sequence continues at coordinate 1,960 of NZ_CAWURG010000058.1, read as the reverse complement.
CTGCATCCACGCGGTGGCCGCGATCCCGTCGCCGATGGCGCCCGCCTGCTCGATGCCGGCGCAGCAGCCGCCCAGCGCCATCGCGCCGATGGACCGGGACGAGGATTTGAGGCGGTGGCCGAGGGCGCCAACCTGGGTCCAGTCCGCCCGGGACGCGGCCGCACGCAGCAGCTCGGCGGTGGCGCGGCTAGAGATCAGGTAGTCGTGGCGGAAGCTCTCGAGCACCGCCGGATCGTCGCCGATCAGCTGGGCGAGTGCCGTGGGGTCGAACACCGGCAGGACCGGGCCTTCGCCGGGCAGCAGCATCGCGGGCGCCGACACGGCCGGCGCCAGCCAGCGCGCCAGCGTGGCGCCGAGCTGTTCGAGCTGCACCGGCTTGCTCAGGTAGTCGTCCATGCCGGCGGTGCGGCAGCGTTCGGCCTCGCCGCTGAGGGCGTTCGCGGTCAGCGCGATGATGGGCAGGTGCTGGCCAGGGCCTTCTTCGCGGCGCAGCGTGCCGGCGAGTTCGTAGCCGTCCATGCCCGGCATGTGCAGATCGGTCAGCAGCAGCGCGAAGCGCCCGCTGCGGGCGCGCTCCAGCGCGTCCAGGCCGTTGTCCGCCACTTCGGCCGACAGGCCGAGCAGCGCCAGCTGGCGGCGGATGACCTTCTGGTTGATGTCGTTGTCCTCGGCCACCAGCACGAGGCGGCCCTGCAGCGCCGCGTCCTGGCTGCTGGACACCGCCCGCCGGCCCGGTGACACGCCGGTGGACAGCTCGATCGGATCAGGCTCGCAACGGCCGACCGAGAGCGCCACGGCCTTGAGCAGCGCCGCACGGTGCAGCGCCTCCTGGTCGAGCATCACCAGCCCGGGGCCGAGCACCCGCGGGTTGCGCCGCTGGCCCGGCGTCAGCCAGACCCAGCACAGACCCGGCGCCACCGCTTCGCCATGCAGCCGCACGCGGGTCATTTCCGCGGGGTCGCGGTTCTGTTCCGTCTGCCACAGCACGACCGTCGGCACATCGGGGCGCACACTGCCAAGCGCGCGCCAGAGCGCCTCGGCATCCGACCAGCTCTGCGCCTGCGCACCGGCGCCGCTCAGGTAGGCGCACCAGTCGCGCGCCTGGTGCGGATCGTCCAGCAGCACGTGGCACTGCAGGCCGGAGAGTTCGGCCTCGCGCTCGAACTCGGCGGCTGCGCCCCGCTCGCAGTGCTGCAAGGGCAGGGTCACCGTGAACATGGCGCCCTGCCCCGGCGTGCTCTGCACCGTGATGTCGCCGTCAAAGGCCTTCACCAGCCGCCGGCAGATGGACAGGCCCAGGCCGGTGCCGCCGTAGCGGCGCGAGGTGCTGCCTTCGGCCTGCTCGAAGGGATCGAAGATGCGGGACAGCGCGGATTCGGGCAAGCCGATGCCGTTGTCGCTCACCTGCAGGCGCAGCTGGTCCGCCCCAACCGCACCAACCGCACCAACCGCTTCGACCCGCACCCGCACCTGCCCGGCCCGCTCCAGCCCGGCCGAGAACTTGACGGCGTTGGCCAGCAGGTTGTTGAGGATCTGGCGCAGGCGCACCACATCGCTGAGGATCCAGTCCGGCAGCGCCGGATCGACGAAGACCTGCAGGACCACGCGCCGCGCCGCCGCCACCGGCTGCAGGGCGTCGCACACGCCCTCCACCAGCCGCAGCAGCGCCACCGGCTCGGATTCCATCGTCAGGTGCCCGGCCTCGATCTTCGAGAAATCGAGGATGTCGTCGAGGATGCCCAGCAGCGCGAAGGCCGAGTCGCGGATCGTGTCGGCCAGATCGGACTGGTAGGGCGTCAGGCTCGACTGCCGCAGCACGTCGACGATGCCGACCACGCCGTTCATCGGCGTGCGGATCTCGTGGCTCATCGTGGCGAGGAAGGCGCTCTTGGCCTCGTTGGCGGCTTCGGCCGCCTGCTTGGCCAGCGCCAGCTCCTGCGTGCGCGTGGCCACGCGCTCC
>NZ_CAWURG010000057.1:0-23526 GCF_963924895.1 uncultured Sphaerotilus sp. | reverse complement strand
CTCGATCTCCATGCGCCCGGCCTCGATCTTCGAGAAGTCCAGGATGTCGTTGAGCAGCCGCATCATGGCGTCCGCCGACGACTGCAGCGAGCGTGCAAAGTGCTTCTGCCGCGGTGCCAGCGAAGTCGACATCAGCAGTTCGGACATCCCGATGACACCGTTCATGGGCGTGCGGATCTCGTGGCTCATGTTGGCCAGAAACTGCGACTTCGCGACGCTCGCCGCTTCGGCCAGCTCCTTCGCTGCCCGCAACTCGGCGGTCCGCTGCTCGACAGTGGCTTCGACACCGGCTCGCACGTCGCGCTCGCGTTCCATGGCCAGTGCATTGGTGTCGATCAGCGCGTTCGCACTCTCGATCAGCATGCCGATTTCGTCGGATCGGTGCTGGTGGGGGATGGTCAGATGTCTCGTGGTCCCGGGCGGTATGGCGTGCAGCTTTTTCGCCAGGCGCTGCAGCGGCTTCGAGAAGAGGCGCGTGGCGGCGACGAAGAGCAACACCGCAATCAGGGCGGTCTGGCCGATCATCAGTGCCGCCAGCGTGACGGCTTCGCGGTTGGCCACGGCGGCGATGCGGTCCCCATCGCCCCGGATGCGCAGCACGCCGAGCACCTCGGATGGATCGAACGGAGACCGAAGGGGCGCCTCGATCAGCAGGCCCTCATGCCCGGGCAGCACGCCACCGCGCTGGCTGAGGCCCAGTGATTCACCATGTGCCGACTTCACCTCGGCAACCGCCACGAGATCGTTGCGAACCAGACCATCCGCGATCTCGTGCAGCAGGACCTTGTCCGATGCGTAGGCGCCGACGGCGGCCGTCTTTTCCACAGCGCGCGCCAGCCCCTCGAGTGTCTGGCGGCTGTTGTCCATGGCGCGTGAACGTCCGAGCTGGTAGGCGATCGTGCCGGCCGCTGCCGAGAACAGGATGGCCCCCAGGAGGACGGTCAGCAGGAAGCGCAGCCGAAGGCTGACGAAGCCGAATGGCCGGGCGATGCGCTCGCTCAATTCGACTCCTTGAGGACGAGCAGGATCCGCAACTGCTTGTCCGCCGGGTCCTTGCGCAGCCAGCCGATCGCCTTGGTGTTGCGCTTCAAGGTCTCGATCATCGCGGCCTCGTCGACCACGGGTTGCGGTGGCATGGTCTGCCCCGAGAACAGGAGGCGGGCCCAGAAGCTGTTGACTTGAGCGGGGCCCAGGCCGGTCAAGCGCTGGTAGAAGTCGGCGTGCATGGCGGTGTCGCGCGGCAGGTCGTAGACCTGGGCGGGATCGCCATTGCGAAAGGCGCGGTTGCGCCCCATGAACAGGTCGACGGCCTCTTTCTGGGTCAGCGTCGTCTGCGGATTGGCAGACGGCACCACCAGGTAAAAGTCAGCATGGGCAAGCGGCGCACAGAGCGCGGTGCCCAAGACCAGAAGGTGACTGAGACGGGCTTTCATGGCCACCCTCAGAACACGTAGTCCAGGACGACGGAAGTGATGTTCGCGCGGCCAGCATCACCGGTCGGGTTGGCCCACAGCAGGGCGCCGTTGGCGTCGACCTTGACATGGTCCCACTGGGCCTTGAGCGCCATCCGGGGATGGATGTCCCAGCGCCCGCCCACGGACAGGGTGGTCTGGCGGCTCGACAGGTTGGCCACGAAGGCCGCAGTCGCCCCAAGCACCTGGACCTGCTGCGCTGCCGCAGGGCCGATGGCGGGTGCCAACTGTGCCCCCCATGCCGGCGTGGCCAGGGCCGGTGTGGCATCGCTGGCCCGGCTCACCATCCCGAACCAGGTGAACGCCCCGACATGTCGGCCGATGCCGGCATAGCCGGCCATGATGGTGCCGTTTCTGAACGACATCCGGGTCAGTTCCGCCGCTGTGTGCCACTCGCCTCGCTCATAGGTCATGCCGAGCGTGGCATAGGTCAGTGGAGTGGCCGCCAAGTCCAGGGCGCTCTGCAGAGCCGTTGCTTCAGCCGAAATGCTGGAGATGGGCAAAGCCAGAACCTGGTCGAGCCCCTCGCGCAAAGCGGTGATCCCGTCGCTGTTGCGCGCGATATTGGCACGCGACCATCCGGCCCGAAGCACAAGACCATCCGATTCGCGGGTGAGCGCGAGTCCCAGCACCTTGGTGAGCGGCATCCCGACGGACTTGGAGCGCCCGGCAAAGCCTTTGGCGCGCCAGCGTGCATCGCCGACGTCCCAGGTGCGGGTGACATCCGCCCCGTCGAGGTTGCTCGGAATCGTTGCGTAATATTCGACCGGCGGCCGTGCATACAGGTAGGCGAATCCGACGTTGCGGTAGTCGGACATCACGAACTGGTCCAGGTTCAGGCGTCCCGCTCGGAACGCCAGGTCGGCCGTCGGCCGATAGGCTGCGAAGGCCCACTCCACGGCGTCGCTGGTCACTGCACTGGGAAGACGGCGCGTGGCCAGCAACTGGGCGACCCCTTCGACCTGTGCAGTCGCAACGTAGTTCAGCTGGACGCCGAGCCGAGAATCGATGTCCGCACGGGTGCTCCGCGCGCTGGCCGGCTGCTCGAGGCTTCGAAGAAAACCCCAGCCCGCCGGGGCGTCCGCGTGGGCAAGGCCGAGCGTCCCAAAACCACTGATCCGAATGCCGCTGCCTTCCGCCTCAGACTGCTGGGCCGTGCATGTGCCGGTGAACAGGCCCATCGCCGCACCGATGACTGCGACGGAAAACGTGGGACTGCCGGACTGGTGCGGGTTCATGTGCAACGACTCTGATGGGAATGGCAAATCACGAAGCAAAGAAGTGCGCGGTCATGCGTGAGCAGTTCCGGTGAATCACTTCATCTCAACATGTGACTCCCAACGACCGCGGCGTGACACGTCGTCATCGGTATCCAGCGCATGAACTTGAGCAGACGGCCAGGCGCTGGCCGCGCTGCGCGACGAGGGCGAGCGGATGCGTGCAGTGGTTCCGAGTCGAAGCTGGAAGCGCCCGGTCAGACCAGCCCGAGCCCCAGCGGCGCGACACCGTCGAACACCCGCCCGAGCTGCGCCGCCGACAACCCGTACATCTGCTGGAACAGCCCCGCGAACACGCCGCGGTACTCGTTGAGCACGGGCCAGTCCCGGTTCTGGAACAGCGTCGCCTGCCGCACGGCCACCTGCTCGCCCACGACGCGTCCGCCGCGCACCGCGCCGCCCAGCACCCACCAGGTCGAGCCGTGGCCGTGGTCGGTGCCGCGGTTGCCGTTTTCGCGGAAGGTGCGGCCGAATTCGCTGAGCACGACCACCACCGTGTCGCGCCACGCCGCCTCGCCCAGTTCCTGCGCCAGCGCGGCCAGCCCGTTGCCGAGTTCGCCGACGCGGGTGGCGAGCGCGCCGGTGCCCGCGCCCTGCCCGACGTGCGTGTCCCAGCCACCGACATCGACGAAGCCGAGCCGGTAGCGCTCGCGCATCAGGCGGCCGATGCGGCGGGCTTCGCCCTCGAAGCCGCGGGTGGTGATCGCGTTGCGGCTGGCCGCTTCCATGCCGCCCATCAGCTCGCGCTGCGCGGCCTGGCGCACGTCGAAGCCGTCGTTGACCGGGCCGGCGAGCCGCGTGCCGGCGTACATCTGGCGGATCAGCTCGGTCTGGCGTGCATCGACCCCGCCGCGGCCGACCGAGCCCAGCGCCAGATTCGGCACCTTGACCGCGCCGCGCAGGATCAGCGGCAGGTCGCTGGTCAGCGCGGTGGCGTCGCGCGCGCCGAGCACCTCGACCAGCCGGTTCAGGAAGCCGGAGCGGAAGTCGCGCACCGCAGCCGGGTCGTCGGACTGGCCGAGTTCGATGTGGTCCTGCGTCTCGAAGTGGCTGCGCGACAGGTCATGCGTGCCGGCGAAGGGGATCGCGGCGAGCTGCCCGCGTTCATAGAGCGGCAGCAGCGAATCGGCCCAGGCGGGTGCCAGCCCCCAGTCGGACTGGTCCGGCAGCGCCAGCGCAGCGTCGGCGCCACTGCCAGGGCGGGCGATGGCGATGCGCGGTCGGGCTTCGTAGTAGTCGTCGCTGCCCACCGGCACCAGCACGCTCGCCGCGTCGTAGGCCCCGCGCAGAAAGACCACCAGCAGCCGCGGCGTGGCCGCGGACGCCGCCCACAGCGCGCCCGCCCCACTCGCCAGCGGCACGGCGGCGGCCCGCTTCAGGAAATCGCGTCGCAGCAGCGTCATCGGCAGTTCCTCGGTTGGTTCCGGTCCACGGTCCAGGGTCATCGCAGCATGAACTCGGGGCACGACAGCAGCAGCGCGTGGCGGTCCTGCGGCGTGGTGGCCTTGGCGAGCACGCTGCGGGTGCGCTCGCTCAAGGGGCGCATCAGCGTCTCGTCCGGCAGCGAGGCCCCGCGCCCCGGCGCGCCAGGCAGGCGGCTCAGCGTGCGCGCCACCTCGAAACGGGCCGCCATCTGGCCGGAGCCGTTCCAGGCGCCTTCGTCGAGCGGGTAGCCGTCCGGCGTGGCGCGGCCGTAGAGCGGCTGGCCCAGGCGGTTGAGCGCATTCATCACCGGGGCCACGTCGAGCAGCGGCGCCTGCGGATCCGCCACCAGCCGCAGCGCCGACAGCACGTAGTGCACGGGATCCTTGAACTTGCGCCCCAGCGAGGCGGTGCACTCGGGCGCGGCGATCAGCGTCTCCAGCGTCAGCGCGATGTCGCCATCGGTGGCGAGAAAACGCTGGCTCAGGCGCTCGACCAGCGCGGGTGGCGGCTCGTCCGCGACCAGGAACACGGCCAGCTTGCGGCAGATGTGGCGCGCGGTCGCCGGGTGGCGGGCCAGCATGCCGAGCTGCTCCAGGATCTCGTCCCAGCCGCGCCCGCCCTTGACGGTCTGCCCGAGCACGGTCTTGTCGCCCAGGTCGTGGCGACCGGGGTGGAACTCGGTCAGCCCTTCGCGGCGGTAGAGCGGCTGCAGCTTCGGCGCCACCTTGGCCGGCGTGTCGCTCAGGTTCACACCCAGTCCGGTGAGCACGCGGGCGAGTTCCTGCACATCGCGCTGGCTGTAGCCGCCGTCCACGCCCAGCGTGTGCAGCTCCATCAGCTCGCGGGCGAGGTTCTCGTTGAGGCGACCGGCGGCGTTCTGGTCGTTGTCCAGGTAGCGCAGCATGGCTGCATGGGTCGTGCTGGCCACCAGGAGGTCGCGGAAGCGGCCCAGGACATGCGGGCGCAGGGACTGCTCGTAGTCGCCCAACAGCATGCGCACATTGGCCTTGGTCTGCCCGATGTTGAAGTGGTTGAACCAGAACCAGGCCATCTGCTCGCGCAGGCCGTGCGGCGCATGCAGCGCCAGCAGCAGCGAGCGGCTGGCCGATTCGCGCACGACGGTGGCCAGGCGCTGCTGGTAGTCCTGGCGGTCGTCGGCGCGGCGGCGCTGCTCCAGATCGGCCACCAGCGCCGGCAGCGGCATCTGGGTGATGGACATCGCGTCGATCGCCGCCTGCACCGGCGCGGGCAGCGCGGTGTCCTGCGGCGGGTGCAGCAGCGCCTGCACGGCGTCGCGGCGGCCACGCTGCGACCAATCGTCGACGCTGGCCGCGCTCGCACCCCAGGTGAGGCGGTCCAGCAGGGCCAGATCGGCGGCATCGATCGCCCGGTGTGGTGGCCGGCCGGCCGCAGCCCGCCGCCCCGAAGCTGCACAACCGGTCAGCCAAGCCGTAGTGCTCGCCACGCCAAGGCCGCCAAGGGTGCTCAGGAACGCTCTACGTTGCGACACCGGCCGCCTCCAGAAGGAAAAATGCTGCAATGCAACACGAACATGAGGGACTCTCGACTTAGGGATGGTTCGATTTAAGGGTTTACACCTACAGTCGTTCCCATGGGTACTGTAACTAACCACTCTAGGACCTCGCCCCGGTCCGGCTGGGTTCCGATCCGGCCGCTGGGCGAAGTCCATCGCACGCAGATTCTTCAGCACTTGCTGGGACTCGGCGACCGTGATCGCTACCTGCGATTCGGCTATGCGGCCAATGACGATCGCATTCGTGCGTATGCCGCATCGCTGGACTTCACACACGACGACGTGTTCGGCATCTTCAACCGGCGCCTGCACCTGGTTGCCATCGCGCACCTGGCCTACAGCCAGCTGGCCAGCGCCAACCACGGCCTGAGCCGCATGGCGGAATTTGCCGTCTCGGTCGATGACCGGGCGCGCGGCAAGGGCTTCGGCGGGCGCCTGTTCACCTACGCCGTGCGCCATGCGCGCAACCACGGCGTCGATCGCCTCTTCATCCACGCCCTGAGCGAAAACACCGCCATGCTGCGCATCGCCCGCAAGGCCGGTGCCGACATGCACCGCGACGGCGGTGAATCGGAAGCTTGGCTGCAACTGCCGCCGGATAGCCTGATGAGCCACGTCGAAGAGTTGTTCTTCAACCACGCGGCCGACCTCAACTACCTCGTGAAAGCCCAGCAACGGCGCCTCCAGTACGTCTGGGCACGGTGTCGGCAGTTCCAGCATCGGCTGCTCAGAATGCCGGGCGATGCTCCACGATAGAGACCGGATCAGCGCTGCAACGGCCTGATTCGTCGCATCCATCGCACTTTCGGCAGACCTCGTGTCTGCCGTTTTCGTTTCCGGTCCCTGAATCAGGAACACGTTTCACTCAGACAAGGTATTCACAACGAGTTACATAATTGCATAGGATGGCGCCCAAGTCCCGGCCGCTTCTGCCGATTCAGTACTGACCTGTTCACTTCATTTCCCCGGAACGCACCATGCCCACCCAAGTCTGGATCCTCGCCCTCGCCGCGATCGCCGGCATCGTCGGACTGGCGGTCCTGGTGCTGCGCCGCTCCGGCGGCGCGTCGTCCGCCAAGTCCGTCGACCTGCCCACCGAGTGGCCGCTGACCCAGCGCCCGATCTTCTCGCCCGAAGAGCGCGCGCTCTACCGCCAGCTGCGCACCGCGCTGCCGCACCACACCATCCTGGCCAAGCTGCCGCTGGTGCGTTTCTGCCAGCCGGAGGACCGCGAGGAACTGCGTTACTGGTTCAACCTGCTCGGCCCGATCCACGTGAGCTTCGTGGTCTGCGCGGAAAACGGCCGCGTGCTGGCCGCCGTGGACATCGAGCGCCCGAACCGCCCGCCGGCCAAGCGCGTCTCGGCCATCAAGCTGGCGGTGCTGGAAGCCTGCCGCATCCGCTACGTGCGCTGCCGCTCGGACCAGCTGCCCACCGCCACCGAGCTGCAGCTGCTGGTGCCCACCGGCGGCGACAGCCAGCGGCCGGGCGTCCCCGGCATGCCGCAGGAGGCAACACCCCGGCCGACCGCCAGCCAGCCCACGGCCCCGCACCACCCTGCCCCGCCCGCGCCGCCCGCCATGCCCGGCGCCGCAGCTGCCGCCGGTGGCCAGTGGTACGAGTCCGGCTTCTCGCAGGATTCGTTCTTTGCGCCGGAAACCCAGCGCGACCCCTTCGACGACACCCCCGTGCGCAGCCCCGCCGCGCCGACCGCCGGCCCGAAGAACTGGGCTGGCCCGTCCACCAGCAAGTTCCAGCCGGGCGACTTCGGCCCGCCGGGCGACGCGGGCGGCGACATCATCGGCCGCCGCTGAGGCCTGCCCAGCGCGGCGGGCTGGTCTAGGATGCGGCATGACGACCGCATCCCATGACCCCGCCCCGCTCGCCGATCAGCCCTACGCCGGCCTGACCCCGCACGCGGTGCTCGACGCGCTCGACGCCGCCGGCCTGCGCGGCGACGGCCGCATCCTGCAGCTGAACTCCTACGAGAACCGCGTCTTCCAGGTCCATCTGGAAGAAAGCCTCGACCCCGCGGCGCCGCTGCCGGGCGTGGTGGTGGCCAAGTTCTACCGCACCGGCCGCTGGAGCGACGCGCAGATCCTCGAAGAACACCGCTTCACGCAGGCGCTGGCCGCCGCCGAAGTGCCCGCCGTGCCGCCGCTGGCCCTGCGCATCGCTGACGATCTCCGCCCGGAAGCGGCTGGCATCGCACTGCTCGGCGACCCGCCCACGCTGGCCAAGCTGGACGGCTGGCGCTACGGCGTCAGCCCGCGCTGTGGCGGTCGCTCCCCCGAACTCGAAGACCCGCAGACGCTGGAGTGGATCGGCCGCTTTCTGGCGCGGCTGCACCTGGTCGGCCAGCAGGAGCGCTTCGAGCACCGCGTGACGCTGGACGGCAGCACAGCGGCGCGCGCCTCGGTGCAGTGGCTGGTGGACAGCGACCTGCTGCCCATGGGCGCGCTCGGCGGCTGGCACAGCGCCTGCCTGCGGGCGCTGGATGCGGTGGATGTGCGCTTCGAGCGCCACGGCCCGCTGGCGCTGCTGCGGATCCACGGCGACTGCCACGCCGGCAATGTGCTGTGGACCGGCCAGGGACCGCACTTCGTCGACCTGGACGACGCGGTGAACGGCCCGGCGGTGCAGGACCTGTGGATGCTGCTGGGTGGCGACCGGCAGGAGATGCAGGCGCAACTCGGCGCCTTGCTCGACGGCTACGAGACCTTCCGCGAGTTCGACCGCCGCGAGCTGGCGCTGATCGAGCCGCTGCGCACGCTGCGCATCGTCCAGCACAGCGCCTGGATCGCGCGGCGCTGGAACGACCCGGCCTTCCCGATCGCGTTCCCGAACTTCGAGAGCCCGTCCTACTGGGCGCAGCAGACGACGCAGTTGCACGAGCAGATCGAGGCGATGGCGGAAGAGCCGCTCATCGCCTGACCTGCCGCGCGACGGGCGCCCTGAATCAGCCCAGGATCAGCGCCTGGATGCGCTTGACGTGCGCCGCCGGGTCGTCGAGCTGACCGCCTTCGGCCAGCAGCGCGTTGTCGAACAGCACCTGGGCGAGGTCGTCGAAGCTGCCCGAGCCTTCCGGCAGTGCGGCGAGCTTCTTGACCAGCGCGTGGTCAGCGTTGACTTCGAGCACCGGCTTGGACGACGGCGCGGCCTGACCGGCCTGCTTGAGCAGACGGGCGAGGTGGCCGCTCATGTCGCCCTCCTCGGTCACCAGGCAAGCGGGCGAATCGACCAGGCGGGTCGTCACGCGCACGTCCTTGGCGCGTTCGCCCAGCGCGGTCTTCAGGCGGTCCAGCGTCGGCTTGAAGCCTTCGGCGGCGACTTCGGCCTGCTTCTTCTCTTCCTCGTCCTGGAGCGAGCCCAGATCGACCGCGCCCTTGGCGACGCTCTGCAGGTTCTTGCCCTCGAACTCGTAGAGGTGGCTCAGCATCCACTCGTCCACGCGGTCGGTGAACAGCAGCACCTCGATGCCCTTCTTCTTGAAGATCTCGAGCTGCGGGCTGTTCTTGGCGGCAGCCAGCGTGTCGGCGGTGATGTAGTAGATCGCTTCCTGGCCTTCCTTCATGCGCGACACGTAGTCGGCGAAGGAGACGCCCTCGTCGGCGTGCGTCGAGGCAAAGCGCAGCAGCTTGGCCAGGTGCTCCTGGTTGGTGTGGTCCTCGCCGACACCTTCCTTCAGCACCGCGCCGAACTCCTTGTAGAAGGCGGCGTACTTGGCCTGCTCGGCGGCGTCCTCGTGGTCGGCCAGCGATTCGAGCATCGACAGCACACGCTTGGTCGAGCCTTCGCGGATCGCCTTCACGTCGCGACTTTCCTGCAGCAACTCGCGGCTCACGTTCAGCGGCAGGTCGGCCGAGTCGATCACGCCCTTGACGAAGCGCAGATAGGTCGGCATCAGCGCTTCGGCGTCGTCCATGATGAAGACGCGCTTCACATAGAGCTTCACGCCGCCGCGCTTGTCGCGGTTCCACAGGTCCATCGGCGCCTTGGCCGGGATGTAGAGGAGCTGCGTGTACTCGGTGCGGCCTTCGACGCGGTTGTGCGTGTAGGCCAGCGGCGGGGTGGTGTCGTAGGTGAGCTGCTCGTAGAAGGACTTGTACTCGGCGTCGGTGATGTCGCTCTTGCTGCGCGCCCAGAGTGCTGCGGCCTTGTTGACCGGCTCCCACTCGTCCGAGATGACGTTCTCGCCCTTCTCGGCGTCCCAGCTTTCCTTGCGCATCAGCACGGGCAGCGAGATGTGGTCGCTGTACTTGCTGATGATGGACTTGAGCTTCCAGGTGGACAGGAACTCGTCCTCGCCTTCGCGGATGTGCAGGATGACATCGGTGCCGCGGTGCTCGCGGGTGATGGTCTCGACCTCGAAGTCGCCCGTGCCTTCGCTGCTCCAGCGCACGCCTTCGGTGATCGCCATACCGGCACGGCGCGATTCCACCGTGATGCGGTCGGCGACGATGTAGCCGGAGTAGAAGCCCACGCCGAACTGGCCGATCAGGTTGGCATCCTTGGCCTGCTCGCCTTCGAGCTTGCCCATGAACTCCTTGGTGCCGCTCTTGGCGATGGTGCCGAGGTGTTCGATGGCTTCCTGCGCCGACAGGCCGATGCCGTTGTCGCTGATGACGATGCGGCGGGCGGCCTTGTCGAAGCTGACACGGACTTCCAGGTTGGGCTGGTCCTCGAACAGCGCGTTGTTGTTCAGGGCCTCGAAGCGCAGCTTGTCGCAGGCGTCCGACGCGTTGGAGACCAGCTCGCGCAGGAAGATCTCCTTGTTCGAATACATCGAATGCGTGACGAGGTGCAGCAGCTGCTTCACTTCGGCCTGGAATGACAGGGTTTGCTTGTCCATGGTCGGTCGGGTCTCTCTTGGCTCTCTTGGGGGGTTCCGGTGGCCTGTGGCTGCCCCGGATGGCTTGGAGGATGGGGGCTGGCGCAGCCATTTCAAGGGCAGGCGCTGCGTCGCACAGGCCCCGTCACTGACGTGATTTTTCTCGCTGATTTGAAAGAAATTGATACAGCAAGGCCCTCTGGACGACAGGTGGCTGTCCGGGAGCGAGGCGGCTGCGTTACAAGCGGACCCTCGGACAGCCGGAGCCTGACTTCGACCGCCCGGGGCTGCCCGGGGTTGCCCGACGTGATTTACAGCACGGGCCGGATCACCGATCATCCGCCATTCGATTTTCAATTCCGACCCACATCCCGCCGTTCCGACCGACCCCGTGGCAACCGACACCCTCAACGATGGACCTCAGAGCACCCTGTCCGGGGTGGCGCGCGTGCTGGTGCACGCCGGCAAGATCACCTCGCGGGTGGCAGAAGACCTGGCGCGCACGGCCCGTGAGCAGCGCCGCAGCTTTGTCTCCGCTGCGGTCGCCGCGCAGGCCCTGAGCCCGGCCGATCTGGCGCATTCGCTGTCGACGGCGCTCGCCATTCCGCTGCTGGATCTGGATGTCGTCGACGTCACCCGCCTGCCGCAGAACCTGGTCGACACGCGCACGCTGTCGCAGTACCAGGTGCTGGTGCTGGGCAAGCGCGGCAACCGGCTGTTCATCGGCGGCGCCGACCCGACCGACCAGGAAGCGGTCGACCGCATCAAGTTCGCCACGCAGCTCACGCCCGAGTGGGTCATCGTCGAGTACGACAAGCTGGCCCGCATCGTCGACGCCAAGACCACCTCGGCCAATGACGCGCTGGACTCGATCGTCTCGGGCGAGTTCGATTTCGACGTCGAGGAACAGGACCCCAACGCCAAGCCCGACGAGGAAGTCACCGCCGAGGTCGAGGACGCGCCCGTCGTGCGCTTCCTGCAGAAGATGCTGATCGACGCGATCAACATGCGCGCGTCCGACCTGCACTTCGAGCCCTACGAGAACACCTACCGGGTGCGCTTCCGCATCGACGGCGAACTGCGCGAGATCACGCAGCCGCCGATCGCGATCAAGGACAAGCTGGCCTCGCGCATCAAGGTCATCAGCCGGCTGGACATCGCCGAGAAGCGCGTGCCGCAGGACGGCCGCATGAAGCTGAAGTTCGGCAACAAGGCGATCGACTTCCGGATCTCGACGCTGCCGACGCTGTTCGGCGAGAAGATCGTGATCCGTATTCTGGATCCGTCCTCGGCCAAGCTCGGCGTCGACGCGCTGGGCTACGAGCGCGACGAGAAGGATCGGCTGCTCGCGGCGATCAAGCGGCCCTACGGGATGATCCTGGTCACCGGCCCGACCGGCTCGGGCAAGACGGTGTCGCTCTACACCTGCCTGAACATCCTGAACCAGCCCGGCATCAACATCTCGACCGTGGAAGACCCGGCCGAAATCAACCTGCCCGGCGTCAACCAGGTCAACGTCAACGACAAGGCGGGGATGAACTTCGCCACCGCGCTGAAGGCCTTCCTGCGCCAGGATCCGGACGTGATCATGGTCGGCGAAATCCGCGACCTCGACACGGCCGACATCGCGATGAAGGCCGCACAGACCGGCCACCTGGTGCTGTCCACGCTGCACACCAACGACGCGCCGACGACGCTGACCCGGCTGCTCAACATGGGCGTGCCGCCGTTCAACATCGCCGCCAGCGTGATCCTGATCACCGCGCAGCGGCTCGCGCGGCGGCTGTGCGAGAACTGCAAGGCGCCCGCCGATTTCCCGCGCGAGGCGCTGCTGCGCGCCGGCTACAAGAGCGAAGAACTCGACGGCAGCTGGAAGCCCTACAAGGCGATCGGCTGCTCGGCCTGCAACAACGGCTACCGCGGACGGGTGGGCCTGTACCAGGTCATGCCGATCACGGAGGCGATCCAGCGCATCATCCTGGCGCAGGGCAATGCGCTGGACATCGCCACCCAGGCCCAGCGCGACGGCGTGCGTGACCTGCGCGGGTCGGGCCTGCTCAAGGTTCGCGCGGGGGTGACGACACTGGAAGAAGTGATTTCGGTCACCAACCAATGAGCCGGTGACCGGCGGACGGAGACGCAATGGCCACAGCGGCTGCATCAGCATCGAAGAAGGTCAAGGACTTTGTCTTTGAATGGGAAGGTCGCGACCGCAACGGCAAGGCCGTGCGCGGCGAGATGCGCGCCGGCGGCGAGGCCATGGTCAGTGCCAGCCTGCGCCGGCAGGGCGTGCTGGTCAACAAGGTCAAGAAGCGCCGGATGTCGGGCGGCAAGGCGATCAAGGGCAAGGACATCGCGATCTTCACGCGGCAGCTCTCCACCATGCTGCGCTCGGGCGTGCCACTGCTGCAGGCCTTCGACATCGTGGCACGTGGCAGCCCGAATCCGCGCCTGACGCGCATGCTCAACGACATCCGTGGCGATGTGGAGACGGGCACCAGCCTGTCCGCAGCGCTGCGCCGGCATCCGCTGCATTTCGACGCGCTCTACTGCAATCTGGTCGAAGCCGGCGAATCCGCCGGCATCCTGGACGCCCTGCTCGACCGCCTGGCGACCTACCAGGAAAAGACCATGGCGCTGAAGCAGAAGATCAAGTCGGCGCTGGTCTATCCGGTGGCGGTGCTGGTCGTGGCCTTCGTCGTGGTGGCGGTGATCATGATCTTCGTGATCCCCTCGTTCAAGCAGATCTTCACCTCCTTCGGTGCCGACCTGCCGACCCCGACGCTGATCGTGATCGCGATTTCGGAGGTCTTTGTCCAGTACTGGTGGTTGATCTTCGGCAGCATCGCCGGTGCGATCTACTTCCTCATCGAGAGCTGGCGCCGCTCGCCCAAGATGCAGGTTGCGCTGGACCGGGCGCTGCTCAAGATGCCGGTGTTCGGCGATCTGGTGCACAAGGCCACGGTCGCGCGCTGGTGCCGCACGCTGTCCACCATGTTCGCCGCTGGCGTGCCGCTGGTGGAGGCGCTGGACTCGGTCGGTGGCGCCTCGGGCAATGCGGTGTTCGCGCAGGCCACCGAGCAGATCCAGCGCGACGTGGCCACCGGCGCGGCACTGACCTCGTCGATGCAGTCCACCGGACTCTTCCCGAGCATGGTGCTGCAGATGAGCGCGATCGGCGAGGAGTCCGGCTCGCTCGACCAGATGCTCGGCAAGGTCGCCGACTTCTACGAGCAGGAAGTGGACGAGGCAGTCAAGGGACTGTCGACGCTGATGGAGCCGATCATCATCGTGATCCTGGGCACCATCATCGGCGGCATCGTGGTCGCCATGTACCTGCCGATCTTCAAGCTTGGTCAGGTGGTCTGAGCGCATGGAATTCGATCCCGTGGCGATGGCCTCGCTGCTGTCGCCGGCCGCCCTCGCGCTGTTCGGGCTGTGCATCGGCAGCTTCATCAACGTGGTGGTGCACCGGCTGCCGCTGATGATGGAGCGGCAGTGGCGCACCGAGAGCGCCGAGCTGCTCGGCGTCGAAGCCGCCCACCCACCGGGCGACGATGGCTCACCACTGAGCCTGGCGCGCCCCCGCTCGCGCTGCCCGCACTGCGGCCACGTGCTGCACTGGCACGAGAACATCCCGCTGCTCGGCTGGCTGCTGCTGCGCGGGCGCTGCTCGGCCTGCCGCGCCCCGATCAGCAAGCGCTATCCGCTGGTCGAAGCCGGCTGCGGGCTGCTGTTCGCCGCGATCGGCTGGCGCTTCGGCGCGCAGCCGGTGACGCTGCTGTGGTGCGCCTTCGCGGCCATGCTGCTGGCCATGTCGCTGATCGACTGGGACACCACGCTGCTGCCCGACTCGATGACCCAGCCGCTGGCCTGGGCCGGCCTGATCGCCGCGGCGATGGGCTGGATTCCGCTGACGCTGAGCCAGTCGCTCTGGGGCGCGGTGGCTGGCTACCTGAGCCTGTGGAGCATCTTCTGGCTCTTCAAGCTCGCCACCGGCAAGGACGGCATGGGCGCCGGTGACTTCAAGCTGCTCGCGGCACTGGGCGCCTGGCTCGGTCCGTCGATGCTGCTGCCGATCGTGCTGGGTGCCTCGCTGCTGGGTGCGGTGGTGGGCATCAGCATGAAGCTCAGCGCCAGTCTGCGTGAAGGCCGCTACGTGCCCTTCGGGCCATTCCTGGCGGGTGGCGGCGCGGTCGTGCTGCTGGCCGGCAGCGAGCGGGTGATGCGGTGGATGGGCTGGGCGTGAACCCGGTGCGCCGCGTCGGCCTGACCGGCGGCATCGGCAGCGGCAAGAGCACCGTCTGCCGCATCCTGCGTGACCTGGGCGCCTGGGTCGTCGACACCGACGCCATCGCCCACCGCCTCACCGCCCCCGGCGGACGGGCCATCCCCGCCATCGCCGCGCAGTTCGGCGCCGAGGTGATCGCCGACAACGGCGCGATGGACCGCACCCGCATGCGCGAGCGGGTCTTCGCCGATCCGGCGCAGCGCCGCGCACTGGAAGCCATCCTGCATCCGATGATCGGCGAGGACACCCGCGCCGAGGCCGCTGCGGCGCCGGAGGGCGCGATCGTCGTGTTCGACGTGCCGCTGCTGGTCGAGTCCGGCCGCTGGCGCGACCGGGTGGACCGGATCCTGGTGGTCGACTGTGCTGTCGAGACGCAGATCGCCCGCGTCATGCAGCGCAATGGCTGGACTGCCGAGGCCGTGCAGCGCATCATCGACCAGCAGGCCAGCCGGGCACAGCGGCTGGCGGTGGCCGATGACGTGATCGTCAACGACGGGCTGGAACTGGAAGAATTGGCGGCCGAAGTTCGAAGGATCTGGTCCGGCTGGCTGTGAAACAATGGTTTCGAACGGGCCGCGCCAGCGCCCGGACCGTGGGAGCGCATGGCCTTGATCTACTACGAATACCCTTTCACTGAAGGCATCCGCACGATGCTGCGGCTGGAGCGTCTGTTCACACGTCTGGCACAGCTCGTGCCGCGTGACTCCGCCACCGACCACCACTACGCCTTGGCGACGCTGTTCGAGATCATGGACGTGACCTCGCGCACCGATTTCCGCGCCGACCTGCTGCAGGAACTGGCCCGCCAGCACGAAATTTTCGAGGGCTACCGTGGCAATCCGTCGATCTCGGAAGGGGCGCTCAACCTCGCCATCGACCGCATCAGCAGCGCCCACCGCCGGCTGCAGGCGACCGCCGCCAAACCCGAGCAGACACTGTCCTCCAACGAGTGGCTCATGAGCGTGCGCAGCCGGATCAACATTCCCGGCGGCACCTGCGAGTTCGACCTGCCCGCCTACTTCGCCTGGCAGCAGGAACCGGCCAACCGGCGCCGGCACGACCTGCTGCGCTGGGTCGGCGTGCTGGACCCGCTGGCGGAAGCGCTGGAGGTGAACCTCGGCCTGCTGCGCGAGGCGGGGGTGACGCAGATGGTGCCGTTCCGCAGCGGCCTGTTCCAGCAGAACCTGACCGGCAGCCGCCCGCTGCTGCTGGCGCGGCTGCAGGTCGATCCTGGCGCGCACCTGATCCCCGAGATCAGCGGCAACCGCGTGCTGCTGGCGATCCGGCTGACCCGCGCCGACCACGAGGGCAAACTGCGCCCGATGACCGACAGCGTCCAGCTCCCGCTGACGCTGTGCGCCTGAACCGCTTCACGTCACCGCATGAATCCGAACGACACCCCGGCCGGCGCGACACGCCCGGCCCCGCAAGTGCCCTGCCCGACCTGCCGCGAGCTGACGCTGTTCGCGCCCAGCAATCCGTGGCGCCCCTTCTGCAGCGAACGCTGCCGCCAGCGCGACTTCGGCGCCTGGGCGAGCGAGTCCTTCCGCGTCGCCGCGGTCGAGCCGCCGGACGACCAGGGCAGCCCCTGACTCAGACGCTGGCGTCGCGGTGCGTCGGTCCGGTGTGGCCGCGCTCTTCGGCGAACCACTGCAGCACCGGGACCGTGCCCGGCAGCACCGGCACCACGGCCACCGGCAGCGTCTGCCAGGCCATCTGCTGCGCCTCGCGCATCTCGAAGGCGCCGGTCCAGACGAACACCTTGCAGAAGTGCAGCCGCACCCGCGCGTGCGGGTAGTCCATGACGAGCTGCTGCCAGGGCTGCACCGCGTCCGGCCCGTGGCCGATGGTGATGCCGAGTTCCTCGTGCAGCTCGCGGCGCAGCGCGTCTTCCACCGATTCGCCGGCTTCGAGCTTGCCACCCGGGAACTCCCAGTAACCGGCGTAGACCTTGCCCTCGGGGCGCGAGGTCAGCAGGAAACGGCCTTCCCGACCGGCGGCATCGCGCTCGATCAGCACGCCGACGGCGACGTCCACCGGCGTGCGCTCGCCAGCCACCACCGCCGCGGCCTCAGGCATGGTCGAGACCGTCCGGCACGTCCTGGCTGATCGCCGGTGCGCCCGCAGCCGCGTCCGTCGGGAGCGCATGGCTGCCCGCGTAGTCACGCGCGAACTGGTAGGCGACACGCCCGGACCGCGAGCCACGCTCCAGCGCCCACAGCAGCGACGGCTGGCGTGCGGCCTCGATCGCCGCTTCGGTCACGCCAAAATGCCGCAGCCACTGGCCGACGATGGTCAGGTACTCGCGCTGGCTGAACGGGTAGAAGCTCACCCACAGGCCGAAGCGCTCGGACAGCGACACCTTCTCCTCCACCGCCTCGCCGGGGTGCATGTCGCCGTCGTCGGTGTAGGTGGCGCCAAGGTTGTCCTTCATCTGCTCGGGCAGCAGGTGGCGGCGGTTGCTGGTGGCGTAGATCAGCACGTTGTCGCTGGTCTGCGCGACCGTGCCGTCCAGGATGGACTTCAGCGCCTTGTAGCCGGACTCGCCCTCGTCGAAGCTGAGGTCGTCGCAGTAGACGATGAAGCGCTCGGGGCGCTCGGCGATCAGGTCGACGAGGTCCGGCAGGTCGGTGAGATCCGCCTTGTCCACCTCGATCAGGCGCAGGCCCTGGTCGGCGAAGGTGTTCAGGCAGGCCTTGATGAGCGAACTTTTGCCCGTACCCCGCGCGCCGGTCAGCAGCACGTTGTTGGCGGGGCGGCCGGCGACGAACTGCGCGGTGTTGCGCAGCAGGCGCTCCTTCTGCGTGTCCACTTCCTTCAGGTCGGCGAGTGCGAGCGGCGCGATGTGGCGCACCGGCTCCAGCACGCCGCCCTGACCGCGCTTGCGGTAGCGGAAGGCGATGGACGCGTTCCAGTCCGGCGCGCTCAACGGGTGGGGCAGGACGGCTTCGAGGCGCGCCAGCAGCGCCTCGGCCCGGGTGATCAGGCTGGTGAAATCGCTCATGTGGCCTCAGTGAATCATCATCTGCAGCGACGCGTCGAGGTGCTCGACCGGGCTGCGCTTGAAATCGGAACGGGCAAAGCGCTGCAGGCGCCCGAGGCAGTAACTGGTGAGCATCGACGCCTGCGCGGCGGCCTCGGCGGTCGGGGCGAGCGAGCCGCGCGCATCGGCGGCCAGGCGCAGGCTCTGGCGCAGCAGCGACTCGATGCGGTCAAAAAACTGGTTGATGCGCGCCTGCAGCCGCTCGTGTTCGAGCACCAGCGCGTCGCCCACCATCACCCGCGCCATGCCCGGGTTCTTCTCGGCGAACTGCAGCAGCACGGCGACGCTGTGCGCGGCCTGCACGCGCGGGTCCGGCTCGCGCTCGATGATCTGGTTGACGAGCGTGAAGACGCTGGACTCGATGAACTCGATCAGGCCCTCGAACATCTGCGCCTTGCTGGCGAAGTGGCGGTAGAGCGCCGCCTCGCTCACGTCCAGGCGGCTGGCCAGCGCGGCGGTGGTGATGCGCTCGCCGCCGGGCTGCTCCAGCATCTGCGCCAGCGCATGCAGGATCTGCACACGACGCTCGCCCGGCTTGGGCCGCTTGCGCACGGGCGCCGCGGCGGGCGCTGCGTTGGACGGGCTGGCGGAATCGGGGGTGTCGGGCATCGGATCGAGCACGGGGTCGGAGCGTCAAGGGTGGATCGGCGGACCTCAGCGCCAGCGGGCCAGCGCCTGAAGGCTGCGGATTCTGGCACACGTGTGCATTGGCGGATGGGCGGCAAACGGGTGCGGCAGGCCCATAAAACCCAAGGACCATTGGGTTAACATGGCACATGCCCACAGTTCTCCCTGCGCTCAACGGCTGGCGTGTGGTGATCTACACCAACGACCACCGGCCACCGCACGTGCATGTGCTCGGCCCTGAAGGCATTGCGGGAAATCGAAGCCTATCTGCTGACCCACCTGGCCCACCTCGGACGCGAATGGGCACGCTGGCATGACCACCGCTGAACAGGAGCTGTCGATGATTGATGAAGCCACTTTCGCCAAGGCATCCGAAGCTGGACGCCGCACGCTGGCACGGGGACCACTGGCCACATCCGCCCGGCACGATGCAGGCCGCATCCACGTCGAACTCGACAACGGCTGCGCATTCGAATTTCCGGTGGCGCTGGCAGAGGGTCTCGCTGGCGCAGCCTCGTCGGATCTGGAGACCATCGAAATCTCCGCAGCCGGACTCGGCCTGTACTGGCCCAGGCTGGACGCCGATCTGTACGTCCCCGCACTGGTGCGAGGGGTTCTCGGCACTCGGCATTGGATGGGCCAGATCGGCGCACTCGGTGGCCGATCTGCAACCCCAGCCAAAGCCGATGCTGCCCGTGCCAACGGCAAGCTGGGCGGGCGCCCACGCAAGCCGCGCGCGTCCGAAGCCGCCTGAATCCAGACGGGCTGGCGTCGCAGCGGCGCGCTGCTCAACGCCAGCGGGTCAATGCCAGCAAGCTGCGCACACGGGCACACACATAAACCGGCCGCCGCGCCAGCGCCAGCCCCGCTTCCGGCCCATGGATCCCGTCGCGCAGCCACCGCTGCATCCACACCGTGCGCATGCCGATGCGCCGCGCCGCCTTCTGGTGGCCGACCGTGTCCTCGACCAGCACGCAGCGATGCACCGGCACCTTCAGCCGTACCGCGATCGTGCGCAGCATCCGCGCGTCCGGCTTCGGGCGCAGGTGGCCGAACATCGCCATCTGCTCGATGCCGATCACGCCGTCGAAGTAGCGCCCGAGGCCGAGTGCCGCCATCACCCGCTCGGCGTAGGCCTGCGGCGCGTTGGTGAGGATGAACTTGGGGCCACGCAGACGGCCCAGCGCGGCGAGGTCGTGCGGGTGGCTGCGCAGACGCGCCTCCAGACCTGGCAGCGCGTGGGTGTCGTGCAGAAAGTGCGCCGCCTTGACACCATGGTGGCGCACCAGCCCGAGCAGCGTGGCGCCGTAGCGCTGCCAGTAGCGCCCGCGCAGGCGCTCGGCTTCGGCCCGGCTCAGCGCGAGTTCGCGCTCCATGTAGACCGTCATCGACTCGGTGATCTGCGCGAACGCGGCGCCGCCGGCGTCGTGCAGGGTGTTGTCGAGGTCGAAGAGCCAGACCGGTGCCCCAGCCTTGCCGCGCGGCATCGGCACCTCAGCGCGCCCGGATCATCGTCCCGAAGGCCTGGTCCGTCAGGATCTCCAGCAGCAGCACATGCGGCACGCGCCCATCGACGATGTGCACCGCATTCACGCCGCACTTGGCCGCGTCGATCGCGCCGGCGATCTTCGGCAGCATCCCGCCCGAGATCGTGCCGTCCTCGACCAGTTCGTCGATGCGGCGCGAGGTCAGCTCGGTCAGCAGGTTGCCGGCCTTGTCGAGCACGCCCTTGATGTTGGTCAGCAGCATCAGCTTTTCGGCCTTGAGGATCTCGGCCAGCTTGGACGCCACCAGGTCGGCGTTGATGTTGTAGCTCTCGTTCTGCTCGCCGAAGCCGATCGGGCTGATGACGGGGATGAACTGGTCGTCCTGCAGCGCCTTGACGACACTCGGATCGATCGACTCGATCTCGCCGACCTGGCCGACGTCGTGCTCGACCGTCGGGTCGTTCAGGTCATGCAGCTTGAGCTTGCGGGCGCGGATCATGGCGCCGTCGCGTCCGGTGAGACCGACCGCCTTGCCGCCAGCGGCGTTGATCAGGCCGACGATGTCCTGCTGCACCTCGCCGCCGAGCACCCACTCGACCACGTCCATCGTTTCCTGGTCGGTGACGCGCATGCCTTGGATGAAGGTACCCTTCTTGCCGATCTTGGCGAGCGCCGCATCGATCTGCGGGCCGCCGCCGTGCACGACGATCGGGTTGATGCCGACCAGCTTGAGCAGCACCACGTCCTCGGCGAAGGCCTGCTGCAGCGCCGGGTCGGTCATCGCGTTGCCGCCGTACTTGATGACCATGGTCTTGCCATGGAACTTGCGGATGTAAGGCAGGGCTTGGGCGAGGATCTCGGCCTTGTCGCGCGAGGCGATGTGGGACAGGTCGGCGGGGGCTTGGGTCATGGGGGCTCCGGGGCGGGACTAGGGCACAAACAGGATTCCGGATGGCGGACACCATCCGAAGCGTGCATCGGATGATTCTAGTGTCGCCACCGTCCCGCAGCGCTCGCCTGTGACCGCCGCTTCAGTGGATGCGCGGCAGCAGACCGGGCACGCCATCCCCCCCGGCTGGCGGCACCGCCGCACCAGCGACCGCCGCCATCTGCTCGAACATCTCCACCCGCGTGGGCAGCGTGTCCGCATGGATGCGCACATAGAGCGCGTAGCAGCGGGCCGACGGCCGGGCGCCGAACTGCTCGGCCAGCGCCGCGGCACACTCGGCGTACTGGCGCAGCGCCGCGGTGCGCTCGCCCTGGCCGGCCAGCATCCGCATCAGGGCCATGTGGGCGGCCTCGTCGGCGCCGTCGATGTGCAACAGCGCCCGCGCGTGGCGGATCGCCGTGTCGATCTCGCCGGCGGCTTCGCTGGCATGCACCAGCTCGCGCTGCAGCGCCAGCGCCATCGCCGACGCGTGCTGGCGCTGCAGGGCACACCAGCGCTCGAACTCGTCGCAGCCCGGCAACGCGAAGTCCGCCAGCAGCCCGCCGCGCCACACCCGCGCCCCGGCCAGCCGGCACGCGGCGGGTGCACCCGGCAGCAGCGCATCGGTCAGCAGTTCCAGATCGGAGAGGACGGTCGTCCCCACGCCCGCGAAGCCGACGCGGCGGGCGTCGATGTCCAGCACGCCCGGCAGCACCCTGCGCAGCGCCGACAGCGCCACGCGCAGATTGGCGCGCGCCGCCTCTTCCGGCCAGTCGCCCCACAGCAGCCGCGCCAGCACCGTGCGGCAGACCGCGTGGCCCTCGACGGCAATCACGTAGAGCAGCGCCTGCTGCTTGTCCGGCAGGCGCCGGGCCAGATCGGTGCCCCGCCACCAGAGCTGCGGCGGGCCGAGCAGGCCCATCCGCAGCACCGCAGGCAGCGAAGAAGTGAACAATTCGCAGCGTTGTTCGTGTCCTGTCAACATGGCCCCTCCCGAGGATCTCGTTGCTCCGATTCTGCGCATTTGTCAAACGAGCAAAAGTCCCGAAAATGGGGACTGCTTCGATCTGGAGCAAGGGAGAACGACCGTATGCGCTATCGCCTGGCACAGGACGGAGACCTGCCCGCCTGCCTCGATCTGCTCGACAACAATGGACGCTGCGTGTTGTCGCCGCGGGTGCGCGAACACCTGCCGCAGCTGTGGGCCGACTGGCTGGCGCAGGACCGGCGCTACCCCAAGTCCTTCGTGGTCTGGGAAGACCTGCGCACGCCGCACGGCCCGCGTCTGGAGGCCATCGGCACCAGCCATTTCGTGCGCGACGAGGTCCATGACGCGCTGATGCGCACGCCCCAGCCCTACCTGATGGACCGCCTGTACGGCATGGTGCTCGACGGTCACCAGCCCTTCCTCGACCAGCGCGAGATCGCGCGCGCCAACGCCGGGGAGGGCCTGAGCCTGCTGATGACGCTCTACCTGCAGCGCGAGCACGACCTAACGCACCCGGACAGCCAGCGCCTGATGCCACTCGGCCCGGCGGCCTGGTACTTCTGCCATGCCGGCTTCAACGTGCGCCGACTGCTGGGCGAGGTCTACGGCCGGCCGAGTGGCGCCTACATGACGGCGGGTGGCTTCCGTTTGGCCCACGTCTTCGATGCCGCCGAGGGCCTGCCGCCCGACAGCGAGCCGCACCAGCACGTACTCGACCGCAGCGACCAGCCTCCGGGCGCCCTCCACCCGCTGTCGCTGTGGCTGCTGCACCCGCGCGCGCCAGCGCTCAGCCTGCCGGCGTCGCTTCAGACCGTGGTCATCCACGCCCTGCAAGGCGAGACCGACCGCGCCATCGCCCATCGGCTGGGTATCTCCGCCGATGCGGTCAAGCAGGCGTGGCGCGGCATTCTCAAGACCATGTCCGCGCACATGCCGGACTTGTGCAGGGACACCACGAACGCGACCGCGGACGGCTCGCCCCCCGTGCGCGGCAGCGAACACCGGCGCATCGTCATCGAGTACCTGCGCCAGCACATGGAGGAGCTGCGTCCTTGGTCAGATCCCACCCGCGGGGTCAGGCGCGCCGCATCGCCAGCCGCGCCCAGGCCACGGTGAAGAAGCCGTAGATCACCACGGTGGACCAGCCCAGCGCGTTCACCGTGCCCGCCATCACCCCCTGCAGGCTCACCAGCAGCCCGCAGAGTTCCGCCGCCGCCAGCAGGCGCGCAGCGGTTTGCTGCACACCGTCGGGGCGGATCTCGCGAAAGCCCCACATCGCCGCCGCAAAGGCGATCAGCGTCACACCGAAGTAGCGCCCCATCAGCGCCAGCGCCGCGCCCACCGGCGTCATGCCGTAGAGCGCCAGCATCGGCTGCGGCAGCAGGGCAAAGCCCAGGCCGAACGGCAGCGTCACGAGTGTGCCAACGAGGCACAGCGTCCGGTAGTCCATTGCAATCTCCTGTCCCGGCGTGCAGCGGGTGGGTATCCGTCCGGGCAAGTCACCTCCTGATTAGCAATGATCTTCAGCAAGGCCCCAGCCGACGATCAGGCGTAGCGTAGAAGGCAGACAAAGCGCAGGAGCGAGCACATGCCGATGAACCGAATCCAGTTCCAGCAAGGGAT
>NZ_CAWURG010000056.1:0-6097 GCF_963924895.1 uncultured Sphaerotilus sp. | reverse complement strand
GGATGCCCGCGACGAGATAGGCAAGCGCCGCCCACGGATTCACGCCGCCCTCGGCGGACCCTGCTGCCAGGAAGGAGAGCATCACTTCTTCTCCTTCTTCTTGTACATCGCCAGCATCCGCTCGGTCACGGCAAAGCCGCCGAAGATGTTGACGCTGGCCAGCACGACACCAGTAAGGCCGAGCCACTTGGCCACGGCGCTACCTGCTTCGGCAGAGGCAACCAGCGCGCCCACAATAATGACCGAGGAAATGGCATTGGTCACCGCCATCAGCGGCGTGTGCAGCGCGGGCGTGACGGTCCAGACGACGTGGTAGCCGACGTATATCGCCAGCACGAAGATGATGAGGTTGATGATGGTGGGGGAGACCGCATCCATGGTGTTCAGCTCCGGGTGACTTGACCGTCACGGGTCATGAGGCAGGCCGCGACGATGTCGTCGTCCATCGGCACGTTGAGCGCGGCAGCGTCCTTGACGAGCACGAGCTTGAGGAAGTCGAGCGCGTTGCGTGCATACAGCGCCGACGCATCTGCCGCCAGCAGTGCGGGCAGGTTGGTCTCGCCGATGATCGACACGCCGTGGACCTGCACCGTCTGGCCAGCGACCGTCAGCGGGCAGTTGCCGCCGCCGTTCGGGCCGCGGCCAGCGGCGATGTCCACGATCACCGAGCCGGGCTTCATCGCCTGGACCATCTCGGCGGTGATCAGGGTCGGCGCGGCGCGGCCAGGGATCAGCGCGGTGGAGATGACGATGTCGGCCTGCGCCACGCGCTTGGCGACCTCGATCTGCTGCCGCGCCAGCCAGCTCGGCGGCATCGGCCGGGCGTAGCCGCCGACACCTTCCGCTGCTTCCTTCTCCTCGGCGGTCTCGTAGGGCACGTCGATGAACTTGCCGCCCAGCGACTCGATCTGCTCCTTCACCGACGGCCGCACGTCCGACGCCTCGATCACCGCGCCGAGGCGCTTGGCGGTGGCGATCGCCTGCAGACCGGCCACACCGACGCCCAGGATCACGACCCGGGCGGCCTTCACCGTGCCGGCCGCCGTCATCAGCATCGGGAAGAACTTCTGGTAGCGGTCGGCGGCCATGATCACCGCCTTGTAGCCGGCGATGTTGGCCTGCGAGGACAACACGTCCATGCTTTGCGCGCGGGTGGTGCGCGGCGCGGCTTCCAGCGCGAAGCTGGTCAGCTTGGCGGCGGCCAGCGCAGTCAGACCCTCGCGGTTGAACGGGTCGAGCATGCCGACCAGCGCCGCGCCGGGTTTCATCCGCGTCAGCTCGTCCGCCGACGGCGAGCGCACCTTCAGCACCAGGTCGCAGCCCAGCGCGCCCGCGGCATCGGTGATCTCGGCACCGACCGCGGCATAGGCCTCGTCGGTGGCACTGGCGCGCAGGCCCGCACCGGATTCGAGGCGCACGGTGTGACCTTGCGCCTTCAGTTTCTTCGCCGTTTCAGGCGTCACGGCCACGCGGGTCTCCCCGGCGGCCGTTTCTTTTGGCACTCCTACCAGCATCTCACCCCTCCTCGGTTGGGAAAGGTCAGCTTACACACAATGCATGAATCCCCCACCCCCGTGAGATCCCTCACTGACACGCCCGCTCGCCCGGGCGAACTTCTCCAAGCCGGTACGATCGCGACATGAGTGAACATCGTTGGAAACCCAGTGTCACGGTCGCGGCCATCATCGAGGAGCAGGGGCGCTTCCTGCTGGTCGAAGAAGAAACACCCGACGGCCTGCGCCTGAACAACCCCGCCGGCCACTTGGAGCCGGGCGAGTCGATGCAGCAAGGCGTCGTGCGCGAGGCGCTGGAGGAAACCGGCCGCCATTTCGAGCCCGACGCGCTGCTCGGGGTCTACCTGGCGCGCATGCACCGCCACCCGGATCCGGCCGAGGACATCACCTACCTGCGCTTCGCCTACCGCGGCCGGGTCGGTGCGCCGATTCCCGGCGCCACGCTGGACACCGGCATCGTCCGCACCCTCTGGATGACGCCGGACGAGGTCCGTGCCAGCGTCGCGCGCCACCGCTCGCCGATGGTGCTGCGCTGCATGGAGGACCACCTCGCTGGCCGCCGCCAGCCGCTCGACACCGTCTGGTGCGAGGACCAGATCGGGCCGCAGCCATGACCGCGACCACGACCGGTGCGAAGAAGCAACGCATCGTCGTCGGCCTGAGCGGCGGCGTGGATTCGGCCGTCAGCGCCTGGCTGCTGAAGCAGCAGGGGCACGAGGTCATCGGCATCTTCATGAAGAACTGGGAAGACGACGACGACAGCGAGTTCTGTTCGACGCGCCAGGACTTCCTCGACGCGGCCTCGGTCGCCGACGTGCTCGGCATCGAGATCGAGCACGTCAACTTCGCCGCCGACTACAAGGACCGCGTCTTCGCCGAGTTCCTGCGCGAATACTCGGCCGGCCGCACGCCGAACCCGGACGTGCTCTGCAACGCCGAGATCAAGTTCAAGGCCTTCCTCGACCACGCGATGCGCCTCGGCGCCGACAAGATCGCCACCGGCCACTACGCCCGGGTGCGCCAGAACGGGACGACCGGCCGCTTCGAGCTGCTCAAGGGCCTGGACCCGAGCAAGGACCAGAGCTACTTCCTGCACCGCCTGAACCAGGCGCAGCTCTCGAAGACGATGTTCCCGGTCGGCGAGATCCACAAGACCGAGGTGCGCCGCATCGCCGAGGAAATCAACCTGCCGAACGCGAAGAAGAAGGACTCGACCGGGATCTGCTTCATCGGCGAGCGACCCTTCCGCGATTTCCTGAACCGCTACCTGAGCAAGGAGCCGGGGCCGATCCGCGACGACCGCGGGCGCCTGCTCGGCGAGCACGTCGGCCTGAGCTTCTACACGCTGGGGCAGCGCAAGGGCATCGGTGTCGGCGGCGTGAAGGAGAAGGGCGCGGCGCGCGGCGGCGGCGAACACGAGCCGTGGTTCGTTGCCCGCAAGGACATCGAGCGCAACACGCTCTACATCGTGCAGGGGCATGAGCACCCGTGGCTCAAGTCGCGGCACCTGCTGGCGGCGGACGCGAGCTGGGTGGCGGGCGAGCCGCCGGCGGGTGGGGCGCTGGCCGCGAAGACGCGGTATCGGCAGGCGGATGCGGCGTGTCTGCTGACCGGGCCGGGGGCGGGGGCGGGGGAGTTCGGGCTGCACTTCCATGACGCGCAGTGGGCCGTGACGCCGGGGCAGTCGGCGGTGGTGTATGACGGGGATGTTTGCCTGGGTGGCGGGGTGATTGCGGCGGTGGAGGCGTGAGTTGTGCTGACCCCCCGTCATGCCCGCGAACGCGGGCACCCACGCAGGCAGATGACGGTGCCTGTATGGAGTGGATCCTCGCGTTCGCGAGGATGACGCCCTTCCCGCTCGACACCGAGAAGTGGACGGATTTCCTGGATTCCCTGGGGGCCCCGCCGCGCGAACTGCCGGGCGTGCAAGCCTTGTTCGCCAAGCGCAGTCCGTTTGAAGACCGTGACTGAACGTGGGGCGAGTGAGCGGATACGCTGAATCGGCTCATTTGGCTCGGTATCGGCTCATGAATCAGCTCTCCATGAGCTGATTCCCTGAAAGCGAGCCACTGCGTCGGTTCATTTGGATACGTCGCTATCGACTCATTCCGGCCTGAAAATCATGTCAAACGCTTGGAAAACCGCATCCTCGCCACGCTCGGCCAAGGTCCGCTGAACCCCGACCGGCGCTGACCGCCCGTCATGCCCGCGAACGCGGGCACCCACGCTGGCTGATGACGCTGGTTGTACGGGGTCGATCCTCTCGTTCGCGAGGATGACGGAGCTCGGTGTGGAACTGGTGACGACAGGCTGTGGATAACATACCCCCTGGCCTATGATCCACCCCATGCCACCCGCCGCTCTTCAAGTCCTCGCCCGCTTCCTCGGCCCCTGGGTCCGCAGCGTCAACGCCACCACCCTGCGCGCCGACGCACAAGCCGGCCTGCTCGGCGCACTGCTGGTGCTGCCGCAGGGCATCGCGTTCGCGTCGCTCGCCGGGCTGCCGCCGCAGTACGGGCTGTACAGCGCGCTCGTCCCGACGGTCATCGCCGCGCTGGCCGGGTCGAGCTGGCACGTCGTCTCCGGCCCGACCAACGCCAACTCGCTGGCGCTGGCCGCGATGCTCGCGCCGCTGGTGGCTGCGGGCAGCCTGGGCTACATCGAACTCGCGCTGATGGTCACGGTGATGGTCGGGGTGATCCAGACCGCCGTGGGCGCGCTGCGGCTCGGCTTGCTGGCGAACTTCATCTCGCCGGCCGCGCTGCTCGGCTTCACCAGTGGCGCGGCGTGCCTGATTGCGATCCACGCGCTGCGCGACCTGATGGACGCGGGCGTGCCGCGCGGGCTGGGGCCGGGCGGCGTGTTGCTGCAGAGCTGGCAGCACCTGCCGCAGGCGAACCCGGGCGCCGTGCTGGTCGGGCTGACGGCGCTGGGCGTGGCGGCGGGCTTGCGGCTGAAGGCGGCGCGCTGGCCGTTCATGCTGATCGGGCTGGTGAGCGCGGGGGTGCTGGCCGCGCTGCTGCCGGAGCGCTGGGCGGTCCACACCATCGGCGCGTTGCCGTCGCCGTGGCCGTCCTTCCATGTGCCGGGCGTGGACTGGGCGCGGGTGCCCGATCTGGTCGGCAAGGCGCTGGCGCTGTCGATCATCGCCTTGGGCCAGTCGGTGTCGATCGCCAAGGCGATGGCGGCGCGCTCTGGCCAGCGCATCGACACCAACCGCGAGTTCCTGGGGCAGGGGCTGTCGAACGTGGTCGGCGGCTTTTTCTCGTGTTACCTGAGCTGCGGCTCGCTGAACCGCTCGGTGCCGAACCTGGAGGCCGGGGCGCGCACGCCGCTGGCCGGGGTCGCGTCGGCGGGGTGGCTGCTGGTACTGGTGGCGGTGTCGTCGCCGCTGCTGGCCCACATTCCGCAAGCCGCGATCGCCGGGTTGCTGATCCTGGTGGCGTGGACGCTGCTGGACCTGCCGCGCTGGCGCCGCCTCGCCCGGCTGGACCGCACCGATCTGGCGATTGCCGCGGCGACGCTGGCGGCCACGCTGCTGCTGCGGCTGGAGATGGCGATCCTGATCGGCACGGGCTTGTCGCTGGTCGCCTACCTGTACCAGACCTCACGCCCGGCGATGCGCACGATGGGGTTTGACCGCACCAGCCCGGACCGGCGTTTCATCGTCCGCGGCGACACGCCGGGCGCGCTGCCGGAATGTCCGCAACTGAAACTGCTGCGCATGGAGGGCGAGGTGTATTTCGGCGCGGCGACCCATGTGGCGGAACACCTGCACGCGCTGCGCGAATACGACCCCGGTCAGAAACACCTGCTGGTGATGACCAAGAGCATGAATTTCCTCGACCTGGCGGGCGTCGAGGTCTGGGACACCGAACTGCGCGAGCGCCGCGCCGCGGGCGGCGACCTGTATTTCCACCGCCCCCGCCCGCAGGTGATCCAGATCTGGACCCGCACCGGGTTTCTCGACCGGCTGGGGCGGGACCATGTGTTTCCCGACAAGCAGCAGGCGATTGCGGCGATTTATCCGCGGCTGGACCGGGAGGTGTGCGCGCGGTGTTCGGTGCGGGTGTTCAGAGAGTGTCAGGCGGATGATCCGGGGGTGGTGATTTGATGGATTTAATTTTCGGATGCGAAGGATGTCGCTGACGATGTAATGTATGTTTTAAACCATTGTATTTTCGCCTTGGCTCTAGAGTGTCCTATGCCTTCATTTTCTTGTATGTATTTATTGGCGCATCCCCTTTTGAAGGAGTTCTGGCTTTCTTTATAAGAAATTGAATCAGAAGGAATATTGCTGCTGAGAGATTCTGGTGCATAAAAATGATGCATGACGTCGATAAATTTTTCCCCGTCGGCATCTATTTTGAAAGGGGGTGTCAATATAACCTCGTTTGCGCCTGCTTTAAGCATTTCGATGACGGAGTCAGAAAGAAGAATCCTCCTGATTAGCAATGATCTTCAGCAAGGAGCCAGCCGAAGGTCAGGCGTAGCGTAGAGGACAGACCAAGCGCAGGAGCGAGCACATGCCGATGAACCGAATCCAGTTCCAGCAGGGGATGTCGCTGCCGGAGTTCATGGCC